>CACXHI010000135.1 GCA_902767395.1 Oscillospiraceae bacterium | reverse complement strand
GGCGGATTTCCTCTACCGCCGATACGCCCTTATGCCGGAAGGCCGTATGACCAGACTCCGTTCGGAGCTGGTGTGCGAGCAGTCGCTCTATCAGGTCGCCCTGAAACTCGAGCTGGGTTGTTTTCTGCGGCTGGGAAAAGGGGAGGAGCACAACGGCGGACGAAATCGTCCCTCCATTCTTTCCGACGCCGTCGAAGCGCTGATCGCCGCGCTGTATCTGGACGGAGGCATGTCGGCAGCGGCGGAATTTATCCACCGCTGTCTTCTGTCGGAGCTTGGGGCTGTGGAGCCGGAGTATTTTACGGACTATAAAACCGCCCTGCAAGAGCTTGTACAGCGGCAGAGCGGCCAGATCCTGTCCTATGAACTTGTCGGAGAGCAGGGACCGGATCATGACAAGGTTTTTACGGTACAGGTTCTGCTCAACGGTGATACCGTTGGCCGCGGTGAGGGCCGCACTAAAAAAGAGGCGGAACAGTCCGCCGCACAAAACGCCTTGGGTGTACTGCAACAATGACACCCAGACGACGGATCATACCTATATTCGTTCCGCATGCAGGCTGCCCGAATAACTGCGTTTTCTGTAATCAGAAGCGCATTTCCGGCAGCCTTTTTCCAGCATGCGGAAAAACTGTTTCCGACGCGGTTCTGCCGCTGGAAGACGGCGCGGGTTATGAACTGGCCTTTTACGGCGGCAGCTTTACAGCTATCCCTGCCGCACAGCAGGAAGAACTGCTGCGCGCGGCGCAGCCGGCGCTGAAGAGGGGCGCCATCCGGGCCATCCGTGTTTCCACCCGCCCCGATGCGGTTGGCGGCGAAGCGCTGGACAGACTCGGATCGTACGGTGTCGAGACCATAGAGCTGGGAGCGCAGTCCATGTGCGACGACGTCCTGTCCGCATCTGGCAGGGGGCACACCTCAGCCGATACGGTCCGGGCGGCCGGGATGGTAAAACGATGCGGCTTTTCGCTTATCCTGCAGATGATGACCGGCCTGCCCGGCAGCAGCGAAGAAAAGGATATCTATACCGCCGAGAGGCTATCCACCCTTCATCCCCATGGCGTCAGGATCTATCCGACGGTAGTGATCCGGGATACGCGCCTGGAGGAGTTGTGGAAAAGCGGAGAATACAAAGAACATACCGTGGAGGACGCCATCCGCGTCTGCAGCCGTATCCTGCCCGTGTTTGAAAAAGCCGGAATACAGGTGATCCGGCTTGGGCTGAATCCCACGGAAGAGCTGTCCGGAGGAGCCGCGGCGGCAGGGGCGTATCACCCGGCACTGGGAGAGCTAGTGCGGTCCAGGATTCTTCGTGCCAAAATGGAACAGCTCCTGCAAAAGAGCGTGCCGGATACTTCGGTGAAGATACTTGTCCCGGAACGGATGCTCTCCGCAGCGATCGGGCAGCACAGAGAAAACGTTCGTTACCTGAAGGATCGGTTTTCCCTCCGCATGCTCAGGATCAGAGGCGTCACCGGAGAATCAGACGCGATTGAGTTGCAAATCCTTCCTTGATAGAGTATAATAAAATGTCTAATAATTACTGTTGACCGCAAGGAGAAATAAAGTGTATTTAAAGGCGCTGGAGATCCAGGGCTTCAAGTCGTTTCCCGAAAAGACGCGGCTGAGCTTTGTAAAAGATATAACGGTGATCGTCGGGCCCAACGGCAGCGGAAAAAGCAATCTTTCCGATGCGCTGCTTTGGGTCATGGGGGAACAGAAAACCCGCATGCTCCGCGGCGGCAAAATGGAAGATGTGATCTTCGGCGGCACGGAAAAGCGGGGGGCCATGGGCTTTGCCCAGGTCACGCTGATCCTTGACAACGCCTCCCGGATCCTGGACATGGATACCGATGAGGTCAGCATCTCCAGACGGTATTACCGCAGCGGCGACAGCGAGTATTACATCAACCGGGAACAGGTCCGCCTTCGGGACGTGACAGAGCTTCTTATGGACACAGGACTGGGGACCGACGGTTATTCCATCATCGGGCAGGGACGGATCAGCGAGATCGTCTCCGCCAAATCCACAGACCGCAGGGAGATTTTTGAGGAAGCAGCGGGCATTTCCCGTTTCCGGCACAGAAAAGACGAGTCCGAGCGCAAGCTGCAGCGTACAGAGGAGAACCTGCTGCGGATCGGCGACAAGATCTCGGAACTGGAACTGCAGGTGGAGCCTCTTCGTCGGCAGTCCGAAACGGCACAGAAATATCTTCACCTGAGAGATGAACTGCGGGTACAGGAAGTATCGCTGTGGATGGCGAACCTGGACCGGCTCCATGAGCAGCACGAGATGCTTCGCGCCGACTGCCAGAAGGCGCAGACAGACTGTATGGCGGCCCGCTCGGAGCAGGACCGTCTGTACGCCGAGAGCGAGCGCCTGGCTGAGCGGATGCGGCATACGGACGTGGAAGCGGAGGAACAGCGGCAGATCCTCCGGGAGAATGAATCCTCCGCCGCCGATGCGGAAAGCGATCTGGCGGTACTGAAGACCACTGCTGCGAACAATGAGGAAACACTGAATCGTCTAAACAAGGAGATCGGCGAACAGTCGGACAGATCCAACGCCCTCTCCGATCAGATCAAAGAATACAAAAAGCGCGTCGAATCCATCGGAATTGAGTACAGAGAGCTGAATGCACAGATCTCCGAGCTCCTGCGACAGGAAGAAGAAAACACCGCCGGGATGGATGAGCAGAACCGACGGTTATCGGACGCGCTGGGCAGAGAGACACAGCTTCGCGCGGCTATCGCCGAAAACCGCACCGCCGTTTCCATGCTGAAAGAAAATCAGCTGGCGATGGACGAACGCAGATCAAAGGCAGAGGAGGAACGCCTCCAGGCAGAGGCGAAGAGCAGCGAAGCGGGGAAGCAGCTGCTTCAGGCCAAAGCAGAGCTTGCCTCCGCAGCAGAAACGGCAGCCAGCCTGGAAAACATCATCTCCGGACACGGTATGCTGATTGGTTCTCGGGAGAAGACCGCAGAGGATCTGAAAAACAGGGAGACGGAGCTGACCGTTGAGCTGCGTTCCTGCGAGTCCCGGATCACACTGCTGAGCGAACTGGAAAAGAACATGGAAGGCTTTGCCAAGGCCACCCGTATCGTCATGCAGGAGGCGTCACGAGGCATTCTGCGGGGCGTTCACGGACCGGTTGGGCAGGTTATCCGTACGGAAGATCGCTTCACACTGGCGGTGGAGACAGCCCTGGGAGCTGCTGTGGGCCACGTGCTGGTGGACACGCAGGACGACGGCAAAGCGGCCATTGAGCTGTTGAAAAAAAAGGACGGAGGCAGAACCACGTTCCTTCCCATCGACACCATGAGGCCTTCCCGGCTCAACGGTGAGCCGAAGGGAGAGGAAGGGTACCTGGGCATCTGCGCGGATCTGGTACAGACAGACGGGAAATATGCAGACGTCATATCCAATCTCCTGGGCCGCACAGCCATTGCGGAGACGCTGTCCGACGCTGTTGCCATAGCCCGCAGGCACAAAAACGCTTTCCGTATCGTCACTCTCGACGGACAGCTGCTGAACGCCGGCGGTTCCATGACCGGCGGCAGTGCTGCCAGAAATACGGGGATCCTTTCCAGAGCCAATGAACTCAAACGGCTGAACCTCGATCGGGAAAAGCTGCAGAATCAGTTGTCTGAAACGGCTGAGAAAGCCGAACAGGCCCGACGGGAGCTGGAAAAAGCCCGTTATGACATGGAGACGGCCAAGGAAGAGCTTGCGCAGGCCAGACAGGAGTACACTCGTCTGGAAGGCGTATGCGTCCAGGCCAGACTGCTCTACGACGCCGCGGAAGAAGCGCTGGAAGCTTTGGAGGAAGAGAGCGGCACTTACGAGACGCAGCGAAAGGAAAATGAACAGCGAATGGCGGAGCTGTCCGCTGGTTTGGAGAGTGCGGAAACTGAACTGACGATGTTGAGTGATGAGCTGTCCCGGCACTCCGCCCAGGTCGAAGCACTTTCCGCCAAACGGCGGGAGCTGGACGAACGCTTTTCTGAGGTAAAAGCCGGAATGGCATCGCTGGACGCAGAAAAATCCACCATCTATACGACCGTCGCCCAGCTCCAGGCCCTGATCGAGCAGTTGTCGGACGATTCCGACCAGCGCCGCAGCACTATAGAGGCCGTAAGCCGTAAAAACGAAGAGCTTTCGGAGCAGAAGGTTCTTCTAACGCAGCGCCTGGAAACGCTCTATAAAAGGATAGACGCTACCCGGGAACAGATCGCCGCGCTGAACGCCTCCAAGCTGGAACTGGAGGGCCGCAGAAGCATGGCGGACAAAGCTGCACAGGACAAGAACCGGGAATTGCTGGACCTCGAGCGCACCAGCGCGGCCCTGGAACAGAAACGTCTGGCTGCGGAGATGGAGGAGAAACAGATCGTCGACAAGCTGTGGGACAGCTACGAGCTCAGCCGAACGGAGGCACAGGCTGTACGAAGCCCGGTGGAAAACCTGGCGAAGACCTCCAGACAAGTGGCCGAGCTGCGGCGCAGTATTTCCGCTCTGGGCACGCCGAACTTGGGCGCCATTGACGAGTATAAGCGCGTCCGTGAGCGTTACGAGTTCCTCTCCGGTCAGCGGGACGACGTGGAAAAAGCACGCCGGGAGAT
>CACXHI010000134.1 GCA_902767395.1 Oscillospiraceae bacterium | reverse complement strand
CCCCTTTCAGGACGGCAACGGCCGCGTCGGCCGCCTGCTGCTGTTCAAGGAGTGCCTGCGAAACGGCATCGTGCCTTTCATTTTGACAGACGATCTGAAACTCTATTACTACCGCGGCCTCCAAAACTGGGAAACCGAACCCGGCTACCTCCACGACACCTGCGGCCTCGCCCAGGATCGTTTTAAGCAAATCATGGAGTATTTCAAGATATTATTATAAATAAAAGCGTCGTGATGAATCTACGAGGAAACAAAAAGAGGCGCTTAAAAAATGCCGCTGTCGGCAGCCGAAAGGACCGGTTCGTTGCCGGCAACAATTGCGTGCTTTCCCGAAATATGCACTTTTTATGGGACAGATAATGAGATATACTACAGAAAAGCACGGAGAAAAGCACGGAAGAAGCGCAGAAAACGAGGAAATCAGACGCTCTAAGGAAAAGGAATGCAGGGAAAACAGCGCTATAGGAGTCCTGTGAGTTGGAGGCGGTGACAATGAGATCGTACTATGCACACACAGACGGATATGAACAATGCAATCAGCTGCTGCGAGACCACAACCGAAATGCTGCAATGATTGCGGCCCAAAAGCTGAAGCCGATAGGGCTGCAGCACACGGCATTTCTTGCAGGAATGCTGCACGATTTAGGCAAATACACGGAGCGCTTTCAAAAGTACCTGCTCGGAGAGGCTCCCGGTCGACCGGGCAGTGTGATCCACACATTTCAGCCCTGCAAGTTGATGATGGAGCGTTATCACACAGATGACGCCCCGAACGAAGTTTATCTGGCAGCAGAGCTGATTTCCGTTGCAGTCGGATGTCACCATGGATTGTTTGATTGCATAGATGAGAGAGGAGCCATTGGCTTGAGCTACCGCTCCGCCAAAGAAGGAATGGATTACGAAGAAGCGGTTGCTGCCTTTTTTTCGGACTGTATGACCTCAGAAGAGCTCGATTGTATGATCGAAATTGCCGCGAAGGAGATTAAGAAATGGATCGACAGAATTGATCTGAACGAAACGAACGATAAAACGGAGTTTGATTTTTCTTTGGGGCTGCTTTCTCGCTTGTTGACATCAGCAGTCATAGAAGCAGATCGCGCCGACACGGCCCGGTTCATGAACGGGACGTTATCTCCGGCATATCCGGAGGATATGCGTGTGATTTGGGAAGAGCGGCTGAAAGCTGTGGAGTGTAAGCTGGATGCGCTTCCGAATGAAACCGCAATCAGCGCAGCAAGGCGAAGTATTTCTGAACAGTGCAGGATGAGCGCGGAAAAGCCGGCCGGGATTTACAGGCTTTACGTCCCGACAGGCGGAGGAAAAACCTTGAGCGCTCTGCGATATTCTCTGGCGCACGCAAAAAAATACAATAAAACACGGCTGATTTTCACCTCGCCATTGCTGTCGATTCTGGAGCAGAACGCGGCTCAAATCCGGCAATATCTCGGCGATGACAGTCTTGTTTTGGAACACCATTCCAACGTGATACAAACAGAGCAGACAGCGGAATCACTGGATCAGCGGGAACTGATGGTTGAGTCCTGGGAGGCACCCGTGATCATTACAACTCTGGTGCAGCTTCTCAATACGTTGTTTGCCGGAAAAACAACCTGTGTCCGGCGCTTTCACGCACTCTGCAACAGCGTGATCGTAATCGACGAAGTGCAGACTGTTCCAGTAAAGCTCTTATCCCTGTTCAATCGGGCGGTACACTTTTTGAGTACCTATTGTGGGGCAACCGTCGTTCTCAGCTCCGCGACACAGCCAAGTCTGGAAAAGGCAGAGCATCCCCTCAGGGGCGTCATAGAAGACATTGTTCCGCTTGATGCGAAGCTGTGGGATGTTTTCTCCCGTACCAGGATCGAGCCGCTTCCTGCAGTTCGGGAGGAAACGCTTCCGGGACGAATCACCGAAGAGATGGAGCACACGCAGAGTCTGCTCGTTGTCTGCAACAAAAAAGCGGAAGCAGCCCGGCTTGTGGAAAGAACGAAAGGCGCCGGATGGACAAGCTTTCACCTATCTGCCGGGATGTGTATCCAGCACCGGCGTGACGTTCTGAAGAGAATGACAGATCTGCTGAAAGCGGGCAAAAACGTTACGCTGCAGCAGCCGGGGAGGAAGGTCCTGTGCATTTCAACGCAGGTAATTGAAGCCGGGGTCGACATTTCTTTTGAACGTGCTATGCGGTTTGCTGCTGGCATGGACAGTGTCGTCCAGACCGCAGGGCGATGCAACCGGAACGGGGAAGCGGAACAACGCTGTCCTGTGTATCTGGTGAACTGTACCGATGAGAACTTGGGAAGACTACAGGACATTCGGCGCGGAAAAGATGCGACGGTGGAATTGCTGTGCGAATATGAACGAGACCCACAGCACTTCCGCAACGACCTTTCTTCTGACGAAGCAATCCGCTTCTTTTACCACTGTCTCTACAGAAGCATGGACAAGGATGCCCAGAACGGTATCGTCTATGCTGCTGACGGCCGACCGAAGGGCTGCCTGTATGAGTACCTCTCCTCCAATGACCGGAACAGTGCGGCAGCGGGAGAAGCAGCGTCCGCTTATCTGATGCGGCAGGCTTTTAAAACCGCCGGAAAAGAATTTGCGGTGTTCGATCAGGAAACGACGGATGTGCTTGTCCCCTACGGGGAAGGGGCAAAGATGATTGCGGCACTTTCCACAGGACGCGCAAAAAAGGATGCCGCCTACCGTGCAGCACTGCTGAAACAGGCGACCAGCTTTTCGGTATCGCTTTATTCTTACCAGAAGAAAAAACTGGAGGAGCGCGGAGCCTTGTATTATATTTGCGGCGACAGTATACTGGCGTTGCAAGAAAGCTTCTATGATGATATCATTGGACTGAGAGACGAACCGGGGAATTTGCCATTATTGGAGGTGTAAAATGAAAAACACAAAGCATGACAACATCGTAGAGTTCCAGGTCAGCGGCGACTATGGACTGTTCTCAGAGCCGATTATGCGGGTTGGAGGCGAAAAATGCAGCTATCAGGTTCCTACCTATGAGGCCCTGAAGGGGATCCTGCATTCTGTCTATTGGAAACCCACGCTGATTTGGATCATCGACGCTGTCCGCGTCATGAACCCAATCCAGATGGAGGTGAAGGGGATCCGGCCAATCAAATATTGCGGCGGCAATGATTTGAGCTATTATACTTATCTAAAGAACTGCTGTTATCAAGTACGTGCGCACTTTATCTGGAATGAGAACCGGCCGGAGCTGGCGCAGGACAGAAATGAAAACAAGCACCATGAGATTGCAAAAAAAATGATCCGAAAGGGTGGAAGGCGAGACATCTTCCTCGGTACCAGAGAATGTCAGGGCTATGTGGAGCCCTGCGTGTTCGGGGATGGCGCCGGGGCCTATGATGATACGCCTATGCTTTCCTTTGGCCTGATGTATCACGGCATTACCTATGCAGACGAAGCTATTTCGGAGCAGGCTCAAGGAAAAATGACAGCGAATTTCTGGTACCCCGAGATGAAAAACGGCGTGATCGCCTTCCCGGAACCGGAGGACTGTCCCCTGCATAAGCCGCTGCGGGCCATGAAAATGAAGCACTTTGGGGAAGAGGCGGATAACTTTACCGGACTTCGGGAATTCGGGGAGGTGGACTGAATGGGTCTGCTGCAAAGAGCCATAGAAACCTATGACGCAAATCAGCACCTGGCGGGCGAGTATCGAGAGGGCCACACGCCGCTTGCGCCGGTTGGACATCTTCTGACTTCTGCAAATATTGAGGTCACCATTGACTGCGATGGGAAATTCCTGGCAGCGCGCAGAGTGGACAAGGGCGAACCGAAAGTCATTATTCCGGTTACGGAAGACTCCGCCGGCCGTACAAGCGCAGCCGCAAAAATGCCGCATCCTCTCTGTGAGCAGTTAAAGCATTTGACGGCAGAGAATAACTACTACCTCCCGCAATTAGCTTTATGGGCAAAATCCCGATTCTCTCATCCATTTCTGAATCCAATCGAAGCCTATTTGAGGGCTGGGACCCTTCGCTCGGACTTGCTTTCCTCTGTAAGCACTTTAAATGATGACGATCTGATCAGCTGGCGCGTTGTCGGCTTTTCGGATCAAGAGCCTGCCTGCTGGAAAAACAGGCTGCTGATGAAGGCCTTCACTGATTACTACTGCAGCTTGATCTCGAATCGGGAAAAAGTGGTGTGTATGGTAACTGGTAGTCTCGAAGTAAAAGCCGAACAGCACCCGAAGGGGATTATTCCCATTAACGGGAATGCAAAACTGATTTCCTCAAATGATAAAAGCGGCTTTACCTTCCGGGGACGCTTCGATTTTGATTGGCAGGCTGCGACAGTGAGCTATGTTGCCTCGCAAAAGGCCCATAATGCCCTGCGCTGGCTGGCAGCGGAGCAGGGAGTCAGAGAACCGGTAGGGACGCGCACATTCCTGTGCTGGTCTCCGCAGGGGATCTCCGTTCCGAAGCCAACGAAATCCTTGAGAAGCACGGAAGCGCCTCCGCAAACACGACCCTCAGATTACCGGGACTCTCTCGCTACGACCCTGTTGTCCTATCGGAAGGACCACCGCCTCAAGGGAAATGAACAGGTGGTGTTTGCGGCCTTCGATGCTGCTACAACGGGACGTTTGTCGCTGGTTTGCTACAATGAGTTTCAGCTTCCGTTATTTCTCGAGCGATTGCAGATCTGGGATTCCTATTGCTGTTGGAACAACGGGAAATATGGCATTCAAGCAATCAACCTGAGGGATATCGTAGACTGTGCCTTTGGAACTCAGCGAAACGCCTTTTTAGAGACAGATGAGCGTATTCAGCGGCTGCATGTGCAGCGCCTTCTGAATTGCAAACTCAATGGCGGCATATTCCCTATGGACGTCAAAGAATCCCTCGTAGGACGAGCGTCCACGCCGCAGGCCTATGAGGATGCGATCTGGAGAAAAATCATACGATGTGCCTGCGCGGCAACTCAAAAATACCATTATGACACAAAACAAGGAGGGGAAGAAATGGCCTGGAGTTTGGACAGGCAGGACCGCAGCTTCCAGTTTGGGAGACTGCTCGCTGTCATGGAACGTGCAGAAGCGGATTTCTATTATAAGACCAACGAAACAAGGCAGACCAACGCGATCAAGTTTATGTCGGAATACCGGCAAAGACCCTGGACCGTATTTGAGCGGATCAATCGCCAGCTGCATCAAGCCTATCTGAACCGGATCGAGCCTTGGCAGGCAGCCCGTTATGAGCGCTTGAAGGATGAAATCTGCAAAATCCTGTGCAGCCTTGACGAGACAGAGCTAAATCAGCCATTGTCCGATCTGTATCTCATCGGATACGAGCTGCAGCGCAACGCATTCTTTGAAAAAGCACAAACAAACGAGAATGATGAATAAATAGGGAGGAAAGAAAAATGGCAGTACTGAATAACAAGATTGATTTTGTCGCCCTGGTGTCCGTCAATAAGGCAAATGGAAACGGTGACCCCTTGACCGGAAATCGGCCCAGAGTCGATTACAATGGTCTTGGCGAGATTTCCGACGTCTGCATCAAGAGAAAGCTCCGTAACCGTATGCAGGATCTCGGCAACCGTATTTTTGTCCAGTCAGCAGACAAATCAGACGACGGATTCGCGAGCTTGAGTGAAAGAGCGGGCGCAATGATGAAGGGCATTAAGGACAGCAATGTCTATGCACAAAAGGCCTGCGAAACCTGGCTGGATGTTCGCTCTTTTGGCCAGGTGTTTGCGTTCAAGAGCGCTGAAAAGAGCGGCGTGTCAGTCGGGGTCCGCGGCCCGGTCTCCATCCATCAGGCCGTCAGCGTTTCTCCCGTCGAGGTGGAGTCCATGCAAATCACAAAGAGCGTCAACGGTGAGCCCGGTGAAAAGAAATCCTCTGATACCATGGGCATGAAGCACTT
>CACXHI010000133.1 GCA_902767395.1 Oscillospiraceae bacterium | reverse complement strand
GCGACGCTGACCGAGATGGGAACCATTGTCAACGGGCTTTCCCAGCAGCTTATCCACTTCGGCGAGGACTCCGTAAAGGTCTACCGGGACTACGAACTGAGTATGCGCGACGCGGAGGTTGCGCTCTCCACGACCTACGGGCGTGGAACGCAGCAGCTTCAGACCGTAATGGGACAGCTCGACACCGCCGCGACCGAGTGGGCGGCGACGACGATCTTCCACACAAACGATGTGGCCAATGCCATTTCGGAGGCCGCGCACGCGGGCTGGGACTTCGACCAGATCATGACCGGTATACCGGCTGCCATGCGGCTTGCCCAGGCGGGCGGCCTGGATCTGAGCGAGGCGGTCAACTACATCGTCAAGTCTACCAACGCGGCGGGGATCGGCTTTGAAGACCTTGGGAACTTCATTGACCTGTGGGCTTATGCAGCAAACTCCAGCGCCTCCACCATCGGCGAATTCGGCGACGCAATGCTCCGTATGGGAAGCACCATGCGCTTTGCGGCAAACCCGGAGGAGCTTATGACGCTGATTGCGGTGACCGCGAACGCGGGCGCGGTCGGCAGCGAGGCGGGCACGATGATCCGCAACAGTATGATGCGGCTGATTGCCCCGACCGATAAGGCGAAAAAGGCGATGGCCCAGCTCGGCGCAACAGCGTTTGAAACGGCGGGGCTGATGGACGATGAATCGCTGGCCGCTGCAAACGCAACGCTCGCTGCGCACGGCTTTTCGGTGTACGACGAGGGCGGAAATCTGCGAAATGTGCTGGATATCTACAGTGACCTCTATCTGGCCCTTGGCGATATCGCAGGCGGTTTTGAGAACATCGACCGCAACCAGGACGCGCTAAGCATCCTCTCCGCAATCTTTCCGACCAGAACCATCACCGAGGCGCTGACTCTGATCCGGGCGGCTTCCCAGGGCTATGACGGGCTGTACGCCTCCATGATGGGCGGGGATGCCGCAGGCTATGGCGAGTATGCGTCCACAACGATGATGGACACGCTCAACGGAAAGATCGAGACATATGAGAGCAAGGTGGAACGTTTCAAACAGCTTGTCGGCGAAGAACTGAAGCCGCTGGTGGAGGATGCGACGGCTTTTGCAGGAAGTCTTGTGGACAGTCTGGCGGAGATGGATCCAGCCGCTTTCAGCGCGCTCGTGGACGGGCTGACGGCGGTTGCCGTGGCGGGACCAGCCCTGCTTGTGGCAGGCGCGGCGTTCCGGCTGATCGGCCTTGCCATGACGCCCATCGGCAAAGCAGCGCTCGGCCTTACCGCGCTGGCGGCGGCAGCGGCAGTCATGAAGAGCCTGAGCGACAGCCGCTTTGCCGAAAACTTCGGCACCATGGACTTAGACACCGAAGCGATCCTTGGCTATGTCTCGACCATCGGAGACGGATTCCGCGAGGCTTATAGTCAGGTTGACGCCTACAACACAGCCGTCAATACAGCGATCTCCAGCTACCAGACAGCAAGCAGCACATTCAGCGGAACACTGCTGCAAAACATGCTGACCAACACAACGCTCACCGATGCGGACAAAGCGGCACTCCAGAATCTCGGCACCCAAATGTTCACCGCCGTACAGACGGGCATAGCCAACAGCTCGGCAGCCAGCATGAGCTATTGGCAAACCCTGTTTGGCGGCGAAGGAACCGCCGAATTAGACCCGGCGTATCAGGAGATCGCCAAGCTCACGGACCAGGCGTATCTTGACGCGATGGCCCAGGCCGAGGAGATCAGCAAGGGGCTTACAGGAGCCTTGACAAAGGCGTTTGACGAGGGATTGACCCCTGAAAACTATCAAGCAATCCTTTCGTACATGCGTCAGTACAACGACGCCATCGCCCGCGCTTCCGCCGAGGTTCAGAGCGAAGAAGACTATGTGGCGAGACAAAAAATGCTGCGCCGGGCGCAGACGGCCAGCATGGATGAGATACAGGAAATCTATTCCGGCGCCCGAACAGCGCGCGATTCCCTCCTTGCGGAACGTGAAGATCAATACCTGACAAAATATTACAAGCTTCAGTATGCAGGAGCAAGCAAAAAAACGCTTGCTGCTGCAACTGCGCGTTATCAGCAAGAGCGGGACAATATTTATGCCGATTACGCTTCGCTCTTTCGTGGTTTGTCCTGGCAGGTCATTGATTCATTCGGCGGCGAGGACGGCCCGTTAGGCGCGTTTTTCAAATTATTGACCACAAGCGGAACCGAAGGCATGGACGCTATGGTTGCGTGGGACGGATTGAGTAGGCAGGATAAAAAGGCAGCGCGGTTCCTTCTTGAACAGCTCGGGGGCTTCTACAATCTGGATTCTTACCTCGGCGACAGCCCCCTTGCGGGAGAACACAGCGCGTGGAGAGACGCTTACGCGTTAGGGCAACTGCTGTACGGTGAGACGGGAGGACAAGGCGGCGGAGGCGGCGGAAACGGCAACGGTGTCACGGTCTACGGCAACACCGAACCACTCGCCGAGGCGATCGACGAAGAGGACGGACAGACCATTACCACGAATGTGACGGGAGACCCGAGTATGCTGGAAGCGGTGCT
>CACXHI010000132.1 GCA_902767395.1 Oscillospiraceae bacterium | reverse complement strand
TGTTCTGGTGCGCAAGCACACATCCTGGGGAAAAACCGCCGCTGCTGCGGTGCTGGCGCTTGCCGTGGGCGTGGGCGGCTTCCTGCTTCTGAAAAACCTGCACGCGAACGACGACCCGGTTCCGGCTACAAACCCCAGCGACATTCATGCTTCGAGCACCGAGGCAACCGAGACGCAGGAACCGGACACCGTGATTGATCCGTTGAGTCTGGTCGGAGAAAGCCTCTCGGAGTCTGGCTCGTACACCGACGGTGTGGGAAACCAATGGGACTATTCCTATGAGCTTCCCTGCATCAACGCGGATACGACCGGTGCAAAGGCGATCAACGAAGAGATCGAGCGGGTCTATGGCGAGATTGTCCGTGAAGCGCATGAGTACATGGAGCAGAATTGTAGTCTCATCTGGATCAGCATCGACTACGACGCGACAGCATGGAACAATATTTTGTCGGTAAAAGTTCATAGCAGCGGAAATGTCGGCGGCATGGAAGAATATCGCATCTTCAACTATGACTGCTCCCTCGGACGCTGGATCACCACGCAGGAGTTGCTCGACCGGATGGGCATTTCGGAAGAGGCCTTCCGGGAAGCTTGCCGCATCCAATTCGAGGAAAACGAATACCACGAGCCTGACGGAAGCGGTATCTTTTTCGATGATGACGAAATGATCAAGAAGGATGGGAACTATTACCGTTACCGAAACAAGGGCACTTCGGACGAGAAACTTGCCGAGGTGGAGGTCCATCCGTATCAGGACGGTCGGGTTGAGGTGATTGCGCCGATCAGCCTCGGCGCAGGGGCAGCATACTATGAAATCCCCTTCGACCTCTTCGCCGAGCACAAGCCGGAGATTACCGAGGCGCAAGACACGGACGTGCAGGAAACCGAGCCGCAGAACACAGATGCGCAGGAAACCGAGACGAAGGAGCAGGACGCGGACGCCCTGCGTGCCGAGCTTGAAGCACTGTTTCGTGATGAAGATTGCGACAATCTCAATCCCTATGTTCGTGCGCTGACCTGCTACTACGAATCTCCGGCGCTGGTTGACTTCCGTGAGCTCTTCTACTGCAGCCTCGGTCTGGAATTGTATGAGGACGAAGCAACGAAGGAGATGCTGAAGTCCAAGTATCCGGCGTTTTTTTCCAACCTCTACACGGACTGTGACCGTCTGACCGAAGCGGAAATGGACAAGGTGCTGCGGCAGGTCTTCGGCGTTGGCATCGACCAGACCCGGAAAAAGAATCTGGACAGCTTCTTCTACGCTCCGGAGACGGATTCCTACTACCATGAGCACGGCGATACCAACGCGCTCGGAACTTCACCCTTGATTCAGGACGTGAGAACCGAGGAGGATGGACTGGTTCTCTTCACCTATAAGATTCCTGAGGGTTTTGTCGGAGACGGCAAGTTCAGCAATATCAGGACGGTTGCCCTGAAGAAGGAAAACGGCGTGTACCATATTGTTTATCACTTGCCCGGTGAATTCCCGAATCCCGAGAATCTGGTGCTTTCCAACACGGCCTGGCGTATGGAAGCCGAAGCCGGGGACGAAGGCCCCGACGTTCGAGAACTGGAAGTTGACGCTCACTTTTGGATCTCCTATCGAGAGGGAGAAAAGGACTCCGAATTCTACTCCTTTGCTTTTGGAAACGTTACAGTTGCGGAAGACGGAAGCCTCTGGATTGAGCTCCACGAGACAAAGGAAGACGGAAACCGCATCGGAGAAGACTATGAAGCCAATTTCTCCTGTGTGCAGGAGGACGGAACCATGGTTCTGACCCAGTTGAGTGACAGGGGCTTCCACAACGACCCCAAGGGCACCGTGCTGCGGTTCCACCCCAACACAAAGGATTAATCCAAAGTCTCTGATTCCCCGCACCCTTCGTTCCACGGAACGAGGGTGCGGGGTTCTTTGTTTTGCGCTGCGTAGGGACGAGCGATGCTCGTCCGCACGTTTCGACACGTGCAAGCGAGAAGAATCCGTTCCCCTATTGCCTATTTCCGCCGCTTGTGGTATAATCAGCCCATAAAACGAAACGGAGAACAGCGAATGCAAGTAAGTCAAAACCGGGCCTGCATCGGGCTGCTGGCGCACGTGGACGCGGGCAAGACCACGCTGGCGGAGGCAATTCTCTACCGCTGCGGTCTGCTGCGGAGCTTGGGGCGGGTGGATCACGGGAACGCCGCGATGGACTTTGACCCTCTCGAACGGGAGCGGGGCATCACGATCTTTGCTTCCCAAGCCCACGTGGAATGGGGCGGCTGGGAGCTGACCCTGCTGGACACGCCGGGCCACGTGGACTTTTCCGCCGAAACTGAGCGGATGCTGCAGGTTCTGGACTACGCGATTCTGGTGGTCAGCGGAACGGACGGGGTGCAGGCGCACACGCGAACTCTCTGGCGGCTTTTGGCGCACTATCAGGTTCCGACGGTTCTGTTCGTCACCAAGATGGATCTGGCCCGGAACAGCCGCGCCGCCCTGCTCGAGGCTCTTCGACAGGAGCTTGGGGACGGGGTTGTGGACTTCTCCCCCGACAATGCGGGGCGCGACGAGGCGCTGGCCATGTGCGACGAGGCGGCGATGGAGGAGTATCTGGACAGCGGCAGCGTGCGCGACGAAACGCTGCGGGATCTGGCGGCGGCGCGGCAGGTCTTTCCCTGCTTTTTCGGCTCCGGCCTGAAGCTGGACGGAATCGACGCGTTTCTGGACGCCCTCACCGGCCTGATGAAGCCCCGTCTCTGGGCGGAGCCCTTCGGCGCGAGGGTCTTTAAGATCAGCCACGACGCGCAGGGCGTCCGGTTGACCCATTTGAAGGTCACCGGCGGCGCATTACGGGTACGGGACAGTCTGTGCTCCGAGGGCTTGGAGGAAAAGGCAACCCAGCTCCGGCGCTACAACGGCGGAAAATACACCGCCGCAGAGGAAATTCTCCCCGGACAGGTCTGCGCCGTGGTGGGTCTGACGGCGGCGCAGAACGGGCAGGGCTTCGGCATCGAGGCCGCTGCTGGAAGTCCGGTGCTGGAGCCGGTCATGCACTACCGTTTGGAGCTGCCTGCCGGGACGGACCCCCGGCTGGTGCTGCCAAAGCTCCGGCAGCTGGAGGCAGAAGACCCCATGCTCCGGCTGCGCTGGGACCCCCGCCTGCAAACGCTGTCGGTCGGACTCATGGGCGAGGTGCAGGCCGAGGTACTGAAAAGCCTGATTCTTGACCGCTTTGACCTGCCCGTAGAGCTGGGGCAGGGCCGGGTGCTCTACAAGGAAACGATTGACCGCACCGTAGAGGGCGTGGGTCACTATGAGCCGCTGCGCCACTATGCGGAGGTGCATCTGCTTTTAGAGCCGCTTCCGCGTGGCAGCGGGCTGGTCTTCGCCTCGAATTGCAGCGAGGACAAGCTGGATCGGCACTGGCAGCGCCTCATTCTCACGCATTTGATGGAAAAGGAGCATCTCGGCGTCGCCATCGGCGCGCCGATCACCGATCTCAAAATTACGCTGGCAGCGGGCAAGGCCCATCTCAAGCACACCGAGGGCGGGGATTTCCGGCAGGCCACCTACCGGGCCGTCCGGCAGGGCTTGATGCAGACGCACTCCGTACTGCTGGAGCCGTGGTACCGCTTCCGGCTGGAGGTGCCTACCGCGCAGATCGGGCGGGCCATCACCGACGTCAAGGCGCGCTTCGGCAGTTTTGAAAACCCGGAGGAGTTGGGCGGAATGAGCCTGCTCCGTGGCCGCGTTCCCGTCGCCGCCATGACGGACTACGCCCGCGAGGTGGCGGCCTATACCCGTGGACTGGGCAAGCTGGCCTTGGAGGTAGAGGGCTACGATCTCTGCCACAACCCCGACGCGGTCCGCGCCGCCCACCCCTACGCCCCCGAGAGCGATTTGGACAACACGCCGGATTCCGTATTCTGCGCCCACGGCGGGGGCTATACGGTGAAGTGGGATCAGGTCTATGCCAATATGCACCTGGAAAGCGTGCTGGTCCGCAAGACCGAGGCTCCCCTCTCCCCTGTCCGGCGGCGACTCGCCATCGACGAGAAGGAATTGCAGGCGATTCTGGAACGGGAATTCGGGCCGATCAAGCGTCCGAAGTATTCCGCCTCGGTCTGGAGCGAACCGGCAGAGAAGGCGCCGGAACAGTCCCTGCCGGAACGCAGGGTCACAAGGTATCTGATTGTGGACGGATTCAACGTCATTTTCGCGTGGCCCGAGCTGGCGGCGATTGCGGCGCATGATCTGGAGCAGGCACGGGAGCGGCTGATGGAGATTCTCGCCAATTACGCCGCCTTTACCCGGACGGAGACGATTCTGGTTTTCGACGCCTACAAGGTCAAGGGCGGCAAGGGCGAGCGCATGGACTACCACGGCGTCCGCGTGGTCTACACGAAGGAAAACGAAACAGGCGACGCCTATATCGAGCGGATGCTGCACGACATCGGAAAAAACGAGCAGGTGCGCATTGTCACCTCCGACAATCTGATTCAGGTTTTCGCCCTGCGTTCCGGGGTGCTGCGCCAGTCCGCCCGGGAATTTGGAGAGGAAATCGACCGCATTTACGGTGATATCGAGCAATTTCTACGCACCCACAACCAACAGCGTTTGGGTACGGTTGGAGAAAATGTTAAGAACAGGCAATGAACATGGAGCATGAAGCATTATTCAAACGGATCGACGATCTGTTCCGTCGCTGCGAACGGGCGAACGTCCTGACCTCGACGGTCTTTCTGACTCCGGCGGAGCAGGCGGCAGCGGACGCTTACGCCAAGCGCCTGCCGGGATGTCGACTTCTCTTCTCCGGCGGGCAGGAGGACTGCGAGCGCAAGGCAGCGTTTTTTCTGCCGGACTACATGGAGGTGGAGGACTTCGACCCCGCCGGGGAGATCAGCGCCCTGCGGATCGACGCCTATTACGGCGCGCCAACGCACCGGGACTATCTCGGGGCGCTGCTGGCCCTCGGGGTGCGCCGGGAGTGGATCGGAGATCTCCGCGTGACCGGGCAGGGGGCGTGGGTGTTCTGCCTGCCGTCGGTCGCGGAGCAGCTTGCTGGACTGGAACGCGCGGGCCGGGTCAGCGTCAAGGCCGCCGTCATCCCGCTGTCGGAGGTCCCGGCGCCGGAACGAAAGCGGCGAGAGGTGCACTTCACGGTGCAGAGCCCTCGCTTCGACGCAGTGCTGGCAGAGACCTTCCGCCTGTCCCGGACGCAGACGGTCAAGCTGATTGCAGCGGGCGCCGCCAGTCTGAATCACCTCCCCTGTATGAAAAACGACGCCCCGGTGTCCGAGGGCGACGTATTCTCCCTGCGCGGCAAGGGCAAGGCAACGCTTGCCGCCATCGGCGGCCAGAGCCGCAAGGGTCGGCTGTTTCTGACGGTAGAGGTTTGGGAATAGGTGACGAAGCCGCCGCGCCTGAATTGAGCGCAGCGGCTTCGTGGCTTGTTCAGGGATTGACCACGTTTCGGGGCTTGCCGTTCTGGAAGCAGCGGATGTTCTCCGCCACGATGTCCAGCAGGCGG
>CACXHI010000131.1 GCA_902767395.1 Oscillospiraceae bacterium | reverse complement strand
TGCCCCACCTGCAAGGGCGAGGGCTGGATCGAGCTGCTGGGCGGCGGCATGGTCCATCCCAAGGTTCTGGAGGGCTGCGGGATTGATCCCAACGTCTACTCCGGCTTTGCCTTCGGCATCGGTCTGGAGCGCATGGCGATGCGCCGCTTCCAGATTTCCGATCTGCGTTTGATTTTTGAAAACGACGTCCGCTTCCTGCGGCAGTTTTAAGGAAGGAGGCTTTTCAGATGAATATTTCGAGAAAATGGCTCAAGGAATTCGTTGAGATTCAGGCCTCTGACCGGGAATACGCCGAAACCATGACCATCGCCGGACAGAAGGTGGAGACCACCACCCGTCTGGACGCCGAGCTTCGCAACGTGAAGGTGGGTAAGGTCGTTTCCATCGTCCGCCACCCGAACTCCGACCACATGTGGATCTGCCAGATCGACGTGGGCGAGCCGCTCCCCGTGCAGATCGTCACCGGCGCGCAGAACGTCCGCGAGGGCGATCTGGTTCCCGCTGCCCTGCACGATTCCGATCTGGCCGGCGGCGTCCACATCATACGCGGCAAGCTGCGCGGCGAGGAATCCAACGGAATGCTCTGCTCCATTCAGGAGCTCGGTCTGACCCGCAACGATTTCCCCGACGCCTGCGAGGACGGCATCTGGATCCTCAACGACGAGGGATGCACGGTCGGGCAGGACATCAACACGGTCATCGGCAACGACGACAGCATTGTGGAATTTGAGATCACCAACAACCGTCCCGACTGCTACAGTCTGATCGGTCTGGCGCGGGAGACTGCCGCTGCCTTCAACGTCCCGCTCAAGCTGCATGAGCCGGTCGTGCGCGGCGGCGGCCCCGGCGTCCTGCCCGAGCTGCTGTCAGTGGAGACGCCCGACCCGGATCTCTGCCTGCGCTACACCGCACGGATGGTGCGCAACGTCAAGATCGGCCCATCCCCCAAGTGGATGCGCCAGCGTCTGCGCGCCGCCGGCATTCGTCCCATCAACAACATCGTGGACATCACCAACTACGTCATGGTGGAGTACGGCCAGCCCATGCACGCCTTTGACTATCGCTACGTCCGGGGCGGCAAAATCATTGTCCGCCGTGCAGGCAGCGACAAGACTCTGACCACGCTCGACGGCAACGAACGCAAGCTCAGCCCCGATATGCTGGTGATTGCGGACGAGACGCGGCCCGTGGGTCTGGCCGGCATCATGGGCGGAGAAAACTCGGAGATTGTCTCCGATACCGTGGACGTGGTCTTCGAGTCCGCCAACTTCGACGGCACCTCAATCCGCAAGACCGCGCTGGCGCTCGGAATGCGCACCGAGGCCTCCGCCAAATTCGAGAAGAACATCGATCCCCTGCTCACCCTTCCGGCAGTCAACCGGGCCTGTGAGCTGGTGGAGCTGCTGCAGGCAGGCGAGGTGCTTGACGGCGTGATCGACCTGTTGAACTACATTCCCCAGCCCGTGACCCTGCCGCTGGAGCCGGCGCGGATCAACGCCCTGCTCGGCACCGAGATTTCCGAGGCGGAGATGGTGGAATACCTCCGCCGGGAGCAGGTGGAGGTGAAGGACGGGATGATTCAAGTCCCCTCCTGGCGTCCCGATCTGCGGGGCATGGCCGATATTGCCGAGGAGGTTGCCCGCTTCTACGGCTACAACGAGATTCCCACCACCCTGATGCGCGGCGAAACCACGCGCGGCGGGTATTCCCCCAGCCAGAAGCTGGAGAATCAGGCGGGCGCCGCAGCCCGTGCGCTGGGTTACAGCGAAATCATCACCTATTCCTTCGTCTCCCCGACCGGTATGGATCGCATTCGCGCCCCGAAGGACGACCCCAGACGTAACCAGATCAAGCTCCTGAATCCGCTGGGCGAGGACACCTCTGTCATGCGCACCACGGGCATTCCTTCGATGCTGGACATTCTGGCGCGCAACAGCGCCTATCACAACAAGGCCGCCCGCCTTTATGAGCTGGCCAAGATTTATCTGCCCGTGGAGGGAGAGGTCCTTCCCTACGAGCCGAAGCTGCTCCTGCTGGGCTGCTACGGCCCCGGGGAGAGCTTCTACACGCTCAAGGGCGCTGTGGAGGGCATTCTCTCCCAACTCAACCCCCTTCCCACCCGCTTTGAGACCGTCACTGATGATCCCACCTTCCATCCCGGCCGCTGTGCCGCCCTGTTCGTGGGTGGAAAGCGCATCGGTGTTCTGGGGCAGATTCATCCCGCCGTTGCAAAGAACTACGACATGGATTGCGAGCTCTATGTGGCGGAGCTGCACTTCACCGATCTGCAAACGGTGTTGGCGCCCGAAAAGACCTTCCGCGCCCTGCCCCGCTTCCCCGCGACCAGCCGGGATCTGTCTCTGGTCTGCGACGAGCGCGTAACCGTCGGCGCGCTGGAGGCCTGCATTTCCAACGCCGCCGGTGCGCTGCTGCGGGAGATTCAGCTGTTCGACATTTATCGCGGCATCGGCATCCAGCCCGGTAAGAAGAGCGTGGCCTTCTCCCTGACCTTCCGGGCGGAGGATCGCACCCTGACCGACGCCGACATCGAGCCTGCCATGGAAGAGATTCTTCGCCGCCTCGCGGCGGAATGCAACGCCGTCAGACGGTGAGCACTTGCCCGTTTTCAACAGTGATTGACAAAAGAGGATAGACTTATGAAGCCTTATATTATCAGCGCCGACAGCACTCTGGATATGCCGGACGACTTCCTGAAGCTGTATGACATTCGTCCCATTGCCAGCTACGTCACCATGGGAGACCGCACTGTGGACGACTGGCCCGATCTGACCCAGCAGGATCTTCTGGATTATGTACGCAGATCCGGGCAGCTCGCAAAAACCAGCGCCGCCAACCCCGGCGACTATGAGAAATGGTTCCGCAAGCTCACCGCCGAGGGCCGTCCCGTCATCCACGTCTCGAAAAGCGCCGGCGTTTCCTCCTGCTATCAAAACGCCTGTCTCGCAGCGCAGGAGGTTGGCAACGTCTGGGTCGTAGACTCC
Source organism: Oscillospiraceae bacterium (assembly GCA_902767395.1). Classification (GTDB taxonomy): domain Bacteria; phylum Bacillota; class Clostridia; order Oscillospirales; family Oscillospiraceae; genus JAFRPC01. Next base: position 5,521 of record CACXHI010000131.1, on the reverse strand, counting down.
AAGAGTCTCGCAGGCGGCACCAGCCTGACGATTCTGGCCGCTCTGCGCACCGATCTGAAGGACCCCGCCGCAGTAGCAGCCTTTATGGAAGCCTATCGGGAGCGCGTGGAGGGCAGCTTTATCATTGAAACGCTGGAATTTCTCCACAAGGGCGGACGCTGCTCCTCCCTCGCGGCGATGGGCGCAAACATTCTCAAGCTTCGCCCGGAAATCGTCTTTGACAACGGCGTCATGCGTCAGGGCAAGAAATACCGCGGCGTCTACCGCAAGTGCGTCTATCAGTATTTGGAGGATTTGCTTGCCAAGCTTGCGGAATATGAGACCGATCTGGTGTACGTCAGTCATACGATTCAGGACCCGGCGTTTCTGGAGGAGCTGAAAACGTGGCTGCGGGAAAAAACCGGCTGTCACCAGCTCATTGAATACCCTGCGTCCTCTGCAATTTCAACCCACTGCGGCCCCAACACCTTCGGCGTGTTCTTTGTCCGGAAGGAAAAATAATTTCCCACAAGGCTTTACAAATCCGCAAAAATAGGGTATGATATAGAAAAAGACACAGAGGAGGTATGTCCCCTTGGAAGACCATACCATCAAGTACCGGGTTCCCTCAGAGGATCACGAGGAGATGAAACGGATCCTTTCATCCGTCTACACCTCCCTCACCGAAAAAGGATACAATCCGATCAATCAGATCGTCGGCTATCTTCTGTCGGAGGACCCCACCTATATCACCAACCACAACAATGCCCGCGCAATGATTTGCCGTCTGGATCGGGACGAGCTGCTCTCCGAGCTGGTACGTCACTATCTCTTTGACTGATCCGATCCCCTCGCCTCAGGACAATGCGGGGAGCCTGCGCCGCAGGCTCCCCGTTTTGCTCGCAAACCGGCCCGTCCGGCTGCGTTTTGTCACAGTTTCATATGGATCCCGCTTTCCGATTTTTCCCTGCAACACACGTCATTTGAGCCAAATTCCCCCTTTTTTTCTGTCAAAATTGCAAAAAAATGTGAATTTTTGAGAATAGGGGTTGACAAACTCATATCAATGAGTTACAATTTGGTTACATTTCCAAAAGGAGGTGCTATATGGCTGATCAAATGGGCCTGACGTACAAGGGTCATCCCTTAATGCGGAAGGACAACATGGTCTACTACGGCTCCATGGCTGACAAGTACATTGTCATCATGCAGATTCTGGAATCCAAGAGCTTTCAGGATCTGAGTCTGGCCACAAAGGTTTCGGTGACGCTTCAGCTCACCGATCAGACGGTTCGGTCCAAGGACCGTATCATCAAAAAAAGCGAAAAGGACGGCTTCTACACAGCGTTAGACGTGGGCTGTGTCTGGCTCGAACGGGCCTTAGCCTCCAAGTAATCGGAAAGCGAGGATACATATGAAACGACTTACCACCAGATTGATCGCTTTGGTTTTGACTGTTGCCATGCTTGCCGGCTTTGCCGCGCTTCCCGCATCGGCAACCTCCATGAAAACCGGTATCGGCGTTGTCACCGCCTCCTCCCTGCGGCTGCGTGCGGCCGCTTCCACCGACAGCGAGATTCTCGCCACGGCTTATGCCGGTGACTGCGTCGTCATCATCCAAGAGGTCAACGGCTGGTATCTGGTCAATTACAATCTCCAGATTGGCTACATGAGCAAGGATTATGTGGAGTTCAACGAGCGGAAGAACGTCAAACTCGGCTACGCCATGTTCGACACCACCAGCAACGTCCGCAGCGGCCCTGATACGGCCTCCGGCATCGTTGCGCAGGCCCCCAAGGGCGAGACCTGCTTCATCATCGGTTTTAACTGCGGCTGGTACAAGGTCAGCTTCAACGGCCAGATCGGCTACGTCCGTTCCGACCTTCTGACCCTGCTCGAGGAGCCCTACTACAACGCCGGAAGCAGAGGCAACACCTACAAGGAGTCCTCCAAGCAGACCGCTTCTTCCAGTTCTTCCAGCGCCTCCAGTTCTTCCAGCGCCTCCAAATCCACCGGTTCAACCCGCAGCGCTTCCAGTTCCTCCAGCGCCTCTGCTTCTTCCAGCAGCTCGAGCAGTTCCGCGTCCTCTGCCTCCTCGCAGGGTGCGTCCTCTGCAAGCACACTTGGAGAGCAGGTCGTCGCTTACGCGAAGAAGTATACGGGTTATCGCTATGTCTTCGGCGGCGCCTCCCCTTCCTCCGGCTTCGACTGCTCCGGCTTGGTCTACTATGTGTATAGGCAGCTTGGCTACAACGTCGGCCGCACCAGTGCCGATCAGCTCTATGCCGGAACGCAGATCAGCCGCAGCAATCTGAAGGTTGGCGACATCGTTCTGTTCGAGAGAACCTACACGACAAGCGCCCGCGCCACCCACTCCGGCATTTACATTGGCAACGGCAACTTCATTCACGCCGCCAACTCCCGCCTCGGTGTAATCATCACCAATCTGGACAGCGAGTATTATGCTTCCCGCTTCCTCTGCGGCATTCGCGTTGGATAAACGCAACATATTCCGGTATCCGATTTGATTCGGATACCGGGTATTTTTTTATGCTTTTCGGAAAAGCTAACGTCGAAATGGAGGAATGACCATGAATGAGCTGCGGCGCGCAAAGCGCACAATCCTGTTTCCAAACCGTCCCGTCCTGTCCGGCTGGGCCTCGGTCGTCGGCAAGAAGGAGGGCAACGGTCCGCTGGGAAAGGCCTTCGACGAGGTGGAGCAAGACGACCGCTTCGGGGAACAGACCTGGGAGCAAGCCGAAACGAAGTTCCAACAAACCGCCCTGTCGCTCGCGCTGGATCGTGCAGGCATTGAGGAAACGTCGCTGAACGCGGTATTCTCCGGTGATCTGCTGAACCAGTGCGCCGCGTCCAGCTTTGCCCTGCGGGGGACGGGAATCCCCGTTCTCGGTCTGTACGGCGCCTGCTCCACGATGGCGGAAGCCCTCCTGCTGGCGGGCTGCGCCGTGAATGCAGGATATGCCGAGCGGTGCGCCGCCGTGACCTCCTCCCACTTCGCAGCCGCAGAGCGGCAGTACCGTTTTCCTCTGGCCTATGGCGGACAGCGGACGCCCACCGCACAGTGGACGGTTACAGGGTCCGGCGCAGCCATCCTGACCCGTTGCGGGCGCGGACCGGTTTTGACCGGGGCAACCGTGGGAACCGTGCAGGACAAAGGCATCACAGACGCAAACAACATGGGCGCGGCAATGGCATGGGCCGCCTACGACACGATTCGCACCCACCTTACAGAGATGGACTGCGGCCCGGAGGCCTATGATCGGATCATAACGGGGGATCTGGGCCAGCTGGGGCAGGCGCTGGTACGGGAGCTGTTCTCCCGCGACGGCGTGGAGCTTGGGGACCGCTATGAGGACTGCGGCGTCTTGATTTTCGACCCACAGACACAGGACGTACACTGCGGCGGTTCCGGCGCGGGATGCAGCGCGACGGTTCTGGCGGCCCGCTTTCTGCCCGCGCTTGTATCCGGGCGGTGGAACCGTCTGCTTTTCTGCGGGACGGGCGCTCTGCTCTCCCCCACCACCGTCCAGCAGAAGCAGAGCATCCCCGCAGTCTGTCACGCGGTTGCAATCGAAGGCGGCGTCTAATTCAAGGCGCGCCGCATCTGGGCCGCTCCAGTTCAACTCTGCGGCAAAAGGAAATGCGGGTTGAAAGTTGATAATTGAAAGTGACGGAGGTTTGCAATTCGGTGAATTGCAAAGGGAAATCGACAAAACTGTTACCGCCGGAGGACCGGGCAGGATTCTTTCTATGGAGGCAAAGGATGGATTATCTCAAGGCTTTTCTGATTGGCGGGCTGATCTGCGTCATTTGTCAGGTTCTGATTGACAAGACCGCGCTGACGCCCGCGCGCATCCTGACGGGGTGTGTGGTGTCTGGCGTGGTGCTCGGAGCGGTGGGCCTCTATTCCCCGCTCGCAGACTGGGCCGGGGCGGGAGCAACCGTTCCGTTGACGGGCTTTGGCAACCTTCTGGCGGAGGGAACGCGGAAGGCCGTGGAGCAGGGCGGCCTGCTCGGCGCGTTGACCGGGCCGCTGACAGCGGCCTCAGGCGGCATTGGGGCAGCCGTGTTCTTCGGGCTTCTATCCGCCCTCTGCTTCCGACCAAAGGAGAAATAACGCCGGAAAAAACGCTGCCCCCTGCGCATTTCCCCGTCGCCGCCGGCATATACTGAGAGCGTCAGATCATTTGGGGAGGTGATGTGGTGGCACAGGAACTCAAAATCAAGGCGGCCCCTGAGCCGGCCGCAGACGAACGGCTGGAGCTGGTGGGCAGGCGCACACTTCGCGTCACCGGCGTCAAAGAGGTTCTGCACGTGGAGGAGGGCGCCGTGGTGATTCGGACGGCGGAGGGGGTGCTGGTCGTCCACGGAGAAGGGCTGCGTCTGCGGCAGCTTGCACCGCAGGAGCATCGGGTGGAGGTTCTCGGTCAGGTACGGGAGCTTCGCTATGAGCAGGGCGGGCAGCGCAGCAGCGTGCGCAAGCGGCTCTTTGGCTGATGGAGCTTCCGGTCCTTCTCCAGCTCCGGGAGTTGCTCTTGGCGCTTGCCCTCGGCACAGGACTCGGCCTGCTCTACGACCTGCTGCGCCCCCTGCGGCATGGGCGATGGAAAACGGCCTTCACCGACGCGCTCTATACGCTGCTGCTTTTCACTGCCTTGATGCTGTTTGCGCTTTACGCGGGCCGGGGACGGCTGCGGCTGTTCGCGCTGGCTGCAATGGGCTGCTCCGGCGGACTGTGGCTTTGGCTGGTCTCTCCCCTGTTCCGGCGCATAGAGGCAGCGCGGCGGCGGCTGGCACAGGGAATTTTCCGACGGGTTCACCTGCTCGCCAAACGTCGGCCCGGCAGCGCATCCAACCAAGAGGAAGCACCCACCGATATCCCCCGTGTACAACCGCCGGCACTGCCGCGAACGAAAGAAAAAGTTTCCGGAAAATGCAAAAAATCAGTTGCATTTGACGAAAAATCTGATACAATAACAAACGAAGCATAAAACAGCTTGTCGTCTGACACTTTAGAGAGGAGGTTCCCCATGCAATTCAGAAAAACGTCTTTTTTGACCAAGCTTCTGATTCTGGCGGTCGGGGTTTACGCGGTCGTCACCTTGGTGAGCCTTCAGGATCGCGTTTCCGCTGCCAACGAACGCGTGCGTGTGCTGGAGGAGCAGGTGCTCTATGCAGAGCAGGAGTATGCGCTCGCCGAGCAGGATCTCGCGGAGCTGGGCAGCGACAAGAGTATCATGAAAATTGCCCGAACTCGACTTGGCATGGTGGAGCTCGGCGAGATTGTTTTGTGCGACGCCGACGCACAGTGACGTCGGTCAGTAGAAAGGATTATTAAGTACATGGATTTTACACCGGGCACGATCGTAGAAGGAACCGTCAGATCCATTGCCAATTTCGGCGCGTTTATCAATCTACCGGAGGGCAAGACCGGGCTGGTCCACATCTCTGAGGTTGCTTCCACCTATGTGACAGATATTCACCAGCACATCTCCGAGGGGCAGGCCGTCCGGGTCAAGGT
>CACXHI010000130.1 GCA_902767395.1 Oscillospiraceae bacterium | reverse complement strand
TGGGGGAATTCCCGAGTGGCCAAAGGGGACAGACTGTAAATCTGCTGGCACTGCCTTCGGTGGTTCGAATCCACCTTCCCCCACCAAAGCGAAAATCCTGTCTGAATAATGGCGGGGTTTTCGCTTTGTATTTTTCATTTCCAGTTTTCAGCATTCTTTCGATCGGGTTTTCCAAATGGAAACTGGAAACTTATAAGATTGGGGGAGAAAAGCGATGAGTCAGTATTTGGACAGGGCAAAGGAGCTTCGGGCGATTGTGACCCCACATTACAATTGCGGGCAATCTGTCCTGCTCCCGTTTGCAAAGGACGCCGGGCTCACAGAGGCGCAGGCGCTGGGCATCTGTGCCAATTTCGGACGGGGACTGAAACGGGAAGCCGCCTGCGGGGCTGTCACCGGGGGTCTGGTGGTGCTGGGACTATTTGGAATTGACAATCCCGAGGCGTTCTATCAGGCGCTCCGTGCCAGCCACGAGGGAATGCTTGAGTGCGCAGACCTGCTCCGCAGAAACGAGGCGCTGGGCGGAGAACGAAAGCCCCACTGCGACGCGCTGGTGTTTGAGTGCGTGACGCTTGTGGAGCAGATTCTGAGAGAGCAGGGCAAGCTGGCATGAAAACGAGAGTGATAGATCAAGGCATTACCCTGATTCCTTACTACTGCTTTCTGGAAAAAACGACGCGAAAGGAGATTAGGGCAAGACCATCAAGGACGCGGCAAAGCTGACCGGGCTGACCCCGAAAAGCATCCGCTTCTTCGAAAGCAGGGCGCTGCTTCAGGTGGAGTGCGGCGCAGAAAACGCATACAGGCAATATAGGACGATGATAGTCAAACAACGATTGTTCAGAGGAAAGGAAGATGGAAATGAATACAAAGAAAGGTCTGGTTCGGTGGCCGCGCCTGTTGATCGGCGCGACGATGATGCTGTTCGCCGGTGTGATTTACGCATGGTCGATTCTGAAAACGCCGCTGTCGGAGGAATTCGGCTGGTCGGCCTCTGCGCTGGCGCTGAATTTTACGCTGACGCTCAGCTTTTTCTGCACCGGCGGTCTGGTCGGCAGCCTGCTGACAAAACGCATGGCGCCGCGCTGGGCGCTTCTGCTCGCGGCGGCGCTGGTGCTGCTGGGATTCTATCTCAGTTCCCGTCTGTCCGGCTCTGTCCTGATGCTTTATCTCTCATACGGCTGCTTTGCCGGCCTTGGAATTGGGATTGTCTATAACGTGGTAATCTCTGCGACAAATGCGTGGTTTCCCGATCAAAAGGGACTATGCTCCGGCGTGCTGATGATGTGCTTCGGAATCAGCTCTCTGCTGCTCGGAAAAGTCGCGGAGGCTCTGTTTGCTTCGGCTGGTTGGCGTACCACCTATTTGATTTTGGGCATCGGCATCGCCGTGATTCTTGCTGTATTTGGCTTTGGCGTCCGTCCGCCGGAGCAGGGAACCGCGCTTCCCGCGCCGAAAAAGGTCCGGGGCGGGGCGGATGAGTCCTTCGAGGCGAGAGACTATTCCACCTCCGAGATGGTTCGGCGGTTTCCCTTTTGGCGGTTTTTCATGTTTTCGATTCTTACCAGCGCCGTCGGAAGCTCTGTGATATCCTTTGCCCGTGATCTTGCGCTCTCGGTTGGCGCAGCCGCGTCTCTTGCTACAACGCTGGTCGGCGTGCTTTCCCTCTGCAACGGCCTCGGGCGTGTGCTTTGCGGCGTGATTTTCGATGCGCTGGGCCGAAAAAAGACGATGGTGCTTGCCAATCTGATTACCATTGCAGCGCCCCTTCTGGTGCTGATTGCCGTCAGCGCGAAATCTCTTCCGCTCTGTATCGCCGGGTTGTGCATGACCGGCATCGCCTATGGCTGCTCGCCCACAATCAGCTCCGCTTTTATCAGCGCATTCTACGGAACAAAGCATTTTTCCTCCAATTACAGCCTTGCCAACATGATGCTGGTTCCTTCGGCTTTTGTGGCAACCCTCTCAAACACGCTGTTGGTTTCCACCGGCGGCTTTACTGCGCCGTTTGTGATGCTTCTGATTTTTGCATCCCTTGCAATGGGACTGAACCTGAGCATTCGACGGCCTTAAAGCCGAAATAATCTGCTTTCACTTCGTATGATATGCCCTCCTATGGCTTCGCGGCGCTGAGGGGCGGATCTGTTGCGAAAGCGCTGGAGAAACGGTAATAGGGGGACGTGGAGAGCGGTAAAAAAAGGGGGAGATTCTATTGACATTTGATGTCGCCTCGCTTATAATAAGCGCGATAAACGCTTTAGTGGGAGAGTGTCGACTGCGCTCATTTTTTTAGGTGCTGCCTACCGGAGTGTGTACCATAATTCAAAAACCAACACCGGGATGATATTATGAGCAGCGACACGATTCGCCCAGAACAAGGACTGGATGAAAGGAAAAGCGGCACAGTTCGGCACAGAATATTCATTACGGTGTGAGAGTTGATATGCGCCTCGCCGGAGAGAATAAAGGAGTTAAGAATGCACGATTTTTTTAATGACCCACGCTTTGCTGGAATTGAAAAGTTTCGCTCGAAAGTATGGCTGTCTTCCCCCACGATGCACGGTGACGAGCAGCGTTGGGTGGATGAGGCGATCCGGACCAACTGGGTGTCCACAGTCGGCGCGAACATCGACGCCGTGGAAAAAATGACGGCGGAGAAGGTTGGCAGGAAGTATGCTGTTGCCCTCTCTGCCGGTACTGCTGCACTTCACCTCGCGATTAAGCTTTGCGGGGAAAAGCTATATGGACAGCCTCCGGTTGGACACGGATCTTTGGAAGGCAAGCGCGTGTTCGCCAGTGATATGACCTTTGACGCGACAGTGAATCCGATTTGCTACGAAGGCGGTATCCCCGTGTTCATCGACACAGAGCGGGATACTTGGAACATGGACCCTGCTGCGCTGGAGAAGGCGTTTGAGCTGTATCCCGAGGTTCGGCTCATTGTTGTGGCGCACCTCTATGGAACGCCTGGCAAGATCGATGAGATCAAGGCAATCGCGGATGCTCACGGCGCACTGATTGTGGAAGATGCTGCGGAATCCTTTGGTGCTACGTATCGAGGCGTGCAAACCGGCAGCTTTGGCACAGAATCCATCCTGTCTGGAAACGGGAATAAGATCATTACTGGATCGAGTGGCGGCTTCCTCCTCACCGACGAAAAGGAAGATGCGGACAAGGTAAGGAAGTGGTCTACGCAGGCACGCGAAGCTGCTCCGTGGTATCAGCATGAGGAGCTTGGCTACAACTACCGCATGAGCAATATTGTCGCCGGGATCATACGCGGGCAGTTCCCGTATCTGGATGAACATATCGCCCAGAAGCGGGCAATCTTTGAACGGTATGAGAAAGGGCTGGCAGATTTACCGGTGTCTTTGAATCCATGGGATCGGGAGAAGAGCGTGCCCAACTTCTGGCTGAGCTGTCTGCTGATCGATGAAGACGTGATGGCGCCGATGGTTCGCGGTGAGCAGGACTACCTGTGGAAGCGCGAGCGTGGCAAGAGCAGCCCTCAGGAGATCCTGGACGCGATGGCAGCGTTTGGGGCTGAAGGACGTCCGGTCTGGAAGCCCATGCATATGCAGCCGATCTATCGGACGCACCCGTTCGTAACAACCGAAGGAAACGGTCGTGGACGCACCAATGCCTATATCAATAACTCCGGAATCGACGTGGGAGCCGATCTTTTCAGGCGCGGGCTATGTCTTCCGAGCGATAACAAGATGAAGCCGGAGGAGCAAGACGTAATCATCGACGTCATCCATCGGTGTTTTCTGTAACCTCAGCTGAATGTAATATGGAGTAAATAATGAAGCATAAAGCGTATGGCCCATATGAGAGATTCATAAAGCGTCCACAGGATTTCCTGTGTGCTTTGCTGGCAACTGTTGTGTTATCCCCCGTACTTTTGGTTACAGCGATATTGGTTCGCATCAAACTTGGGAGCCCTGTTCTTTTCACGCAGGATCGGCCCGGGAAGGATGGGAGATTTTTCAAGCTGTACAAATTCCGGACGATGCTGCCGCCAAAGGAAGGACAGTCCGGGGTGGAGCACGACGCGGCGAGGTTGACGCCGTTTGGACGCAAGCTTCGCAGCACTTCGCTGGACGAGCTGCCCGAGCTGTTCAACATGCTCAAGGGAGATATGGCTGTAGTTGGCCCGAGACCGCTTCTTGTTCAGTATTTGGATCGCTATAACGAACATCAGGCGCGGCGCCATGAGGTAAGACCGGGATTTACGGGACTTGCTCAGGTAAACGGCAGGAATAGTATTTCATGGGAAGAGAAGTTCGATTTGGACGTGCAGTACGTCGATCACGTCACGTTCCTTGGCGACTGGAAAATCATTTTTGAAACCATAAAGACAGTTTTGAAACGTGAGGGAATTAGCGGCGGCGAGACCGCAACTATGACCGAATTCATGGGGAGCAAGGAATGAAATTAACGATTATTGGCGCTTCAGGGCATGGAAAGGTCGTTGCGGATGCTGCTGCCCGTTATGGCTATGATGAGATTGAGTTTTTGGATGATGACGAGACGTTATCAGAATGCGGGAAATGGCGTGTGACCGGAAAGACCGGCAAGGCAGCAGAGATAGACAATGATCTGTTTGTTGCAATCGGAAACGCTGAGATTCGCAAGCGAATGATGGAGCGGTATGCAGATAAAAAGCTTGTAACGATTATCCATCCTGATGCAGTTGTCGCAGAGGGCGCTTCCATCGGCGTTGGAACTGTGGTTATGGCCGGGGCGGTGATCAATCCCGACGCGAAAATCGGTAAGGGCTGCATTATCAATACCAGTTCTTCGGTGGATCACGACTGCCTGCTTGAGGATTACGTTCACGTGGCTGTTGGAGCACATTTGAGCGGAACGGTGCGTGTTGGCGAACTTACATGGATCGGCGCGGGTGCGACGGTAAGCAATAACGTGAACATCTGCGCGGCGTGCGTTATTGGCGCGGGAGCCGTGGTTGTCAGGAATATTACTGAATCAGGAACATATATAGGGGTTCCGGCGAGAAAGCATTAAGAGGAGAGATGATAGGATGCGCATAGTTATCTTAACGAACGCAGATATCGGCCTATATAAGTTCCGAAAAGAGCTTGTCGAAAAGCTTTGCAAAGAGCATGAGGTGTCCATCGTTCTCCCGGAGGGGGATTTTATCGGGCCATTGAAGCAGCTGGGCTGCAGGTTTATCCCGTTTGAATTCAACAGACGCGGTACAAATCCCGTTGCAGATCTTGGCCAGGTAAGAAGATATGTAAAGATCCTGAAGGAACTCAAGCCGGATGTCGTTTTGACGTATACCATAAAGCCCAATGTTTATGGCGGTATGGCTTGCCAGATGACAAAGGTGCCCTACATCGCGAATGTTACCGGGCTTGGCACTACGATTGAAAACGGCGGCCTATTAAGCTTTATTTCCACGTCACTTTATCGGATCGGCTTGAAGGGCGCCAGCTGTGTGTTCTTCCAAAACAAGGATAATCAGAAATTATTTGTAGACAGAGGCATCGTAAAGGGTAAGACGAGACTGATTCCCGGTTCTGGGGTGAACCTGCAAACGCACTGCGTTGAGCCGTATCCCGATGATAAGGATGGAATACGCTTTTTGTTTGTCGGAAGAATTATGAAGGATAAGGGAATCGGTGAGCTGCTGGAGGCAATGAACATTATCCGTAAGGATGATCCAAATGTGACCCTCGATATTGTGGGATGGAGCGATGAGGATTATTCGGATGCGCTAAAGAAAGCGGAGCAGGACGGGGCGATCCGTTATCACGGCCTTCAATCAGACGTCCACCCTTTCTACACAAATTGCCATTGTGCGGTTCTTCCTTCTTACCATGAGGGAACTGCAAACGTAATGCTTGAAGCTTCATCGACGGGCCGTCCAGTCATAACTACACGGGTTCCCGGGTGTCAGGAGACCTTTGACGAGGGGATTACAGGCTTCGGCTGTGAGGTAAAAAACACAGCCAGCTTGGTTGAAGCCATGAAGCGGTTTCTGTCTTCCTCGCATGACAGACGGAAAGAGATGGGATTATCTGCAAGGGCGAAAATGGAAACGGAGTATGACCGAAGTATTGTATTAAACGCATATGAAGAAGAAATATCGCACGTATGATAATCAGCTCACTCATCCTGATATTGATTGATATTAAACTGGGAAGAATTAGGAGTTAAAGAAAAATGAAACTGTATGATCAACTCGTCAACAAGGAAGAAAAACTCTCGCTTGTGGGGCTTGGCTATGTGGGGATGCCCATTGCTGTGGCATTTGCAAGAAAAATAAACGTGATCGGATTTGATCTGAATGCAAAGAAGATTGAGCTGTATCAGAACGGAATCGACCCCACGCATGAGGTCGGAAACGAGGTGATTTCCAAAACGACTGTGGAGTTTACGGCAGATGAGAACAGACTGCGTGAAGCAAAGTTCCACATTGTTGCTGTCCCGACGCCAGTCAATGATGATCACACCCCGGATTTGAGCCCGGTGGAGGGCGCCAGCACGATTCTTGGTCGGAACCTGACCAAAGGCTCGGTTGTTGTCTTCGAGTCTACCGTTTACCCCGGCGTGACGGAAGACGTCTGCGTACCAATTCTTGAAAAAGAATCCGGGCTGAAATGCGGTGTGGATTTCAAAATCGGCTATTCTCCTGAGCGGATCAATCCCGGTGATAAAGTACATCGTTTGGAAACCATTAAGAAGATCGTTTCCGGAATGGATGATGAGACGCTTGATTGCGTAGCAAAGGTTTACGAGTTGGTCGTAGAAGCCGGTGTTCATCGCGCCGAGTCCATTAAGGTTGCTGAGGCTGCTAAAGTGATTGAGAACAGCCAGCGCGACATCAATATCGCTTTTATGAATGAGTTGTCTATCATTTTCAACAAGATGGGCATTGACACGAAGAGCGTTCTGGAAGCTGCCGGTACCAAGTGGAACTTCCTCAAGTTCTACCCCGGCCTTGTGGGCGGTCACTGCATCGGCGTGGATCCCTATTACCTCACCTATAAAGCGGAAATGATGGGCTATCACAGTCAAATCATCCTGTCCGGCCGCCGGATTAACGATGATATGGGCAAGTATTGCGCAGAGAACTGCGTTAAGAGCCTGATAGCTGCTGATAAATCAGTTAAGGGCGCAAAGGTCGCTATTCTTGGATTTACTTTTAAGGAGAATTGCCCGGATACGAGA
>CACXHI010000129.1 GCA_902767395.1 Oscillospiraceae bacterium | reverse complement strand
GCAGGAACCGCACGGCGCGCCGGCCACACTTCCACGCAGAATGCGCAAAAGCAGGCGCATTTGGAATCCAACGCCAAGGTGATTCAGGGCGTCTTGCTTGCAACCGGTCTGTTCTTTACCGGTCTGCAGGCTGTCATCCTGTATTTTGCAGGGCGCGACGCTGCCGGCACGGCGCCATCCGGCGCGTCTTTGCTTCGCGTGATTGCCATCGGCCTCGGTCTGATGAGCGTTTTCCTCGGCAATCTGATGCCCCGCTCCCGGCGGAACAGCACGTTTGGCCTGCGCTGCGCGTGGTCGCAGTACAGCGACGAAACGTGGCGGCGCACCAATTGGTTCGGCGGAATCGCCATGATGGTCAGCGGCATTCTCACGGTGCTCGGCGCGGTGTTGACCCCCGAAACCTGGGCCATTGGGATCGCGCTGGCCATGATTTCCCTTGCATTGATCGTTTCCCTGTGCTACGCCCGCCGGGTGTACCGGAAGGAAAAAGCAAAGGGTTGAATCCATACTATATGCAATCGCCCTGCCCCGCGCCGGGTCTGTGCGAGAAAGGAGGCTCCTCCGTGAATCAGCTTCTGCGTCAGCACGCGGATACCATCGTCCGCGCAGCCATTGCCGCCGTCCAACCCGACGCCGCCGTGCGGCGGGCGCTGGTCGGAAAGCGGTTTCCGGGCCGTGTTCTCCTCGTTGCCGCAGGCAAGGCGGCCTGGCAGATGGCAAAGGCCGCCTCCGACTGCCTGCAAGACCGGATCGAGGCGGGCGTCGTCGTGACGAAATACGGCCACGTCAGGGGGCAGATTGCCAACTTTGCCTGCTATGAGGCCGGTCATCCGGTGCCGGATGAAAACTCCTTCCGCGGCACACGGGCAGCCTTGGCGCTGGTCGGCGGCCTCACGGCGGAGGACACGGTGCTGTTTCTGCTCTCCGGCGGCGGCAGCGCCCTGTTTGAACAGCCCTTGATCCCCGCCGCAGAGCTGCAAGCCCTCACGGACCAGCTTCTGGCCTGCGGCGCGGACATTGTGGAAATCAATACGATCCGCAAGCGGCTGTCCGGCGTCAAGGGTGGCCGCTTCGCCCAGCGCTGCGCCCCGGCGCAGGTGGAGGCGATTCTTCTCTCCGACGTTTTGGGCGACGCGCCGGACGTGATTGCCTCCGGCCCGGCCTACCCGGACGCCGCCACGGCCCAGGACGCGGAGGCCGTCGTGCGGAAATACGGCCTGCAGCTGTCCGAGGCGGCCATGCGGCTGCTGGAGGTGGAAACGCCGAAGCGGTTGGACAACGTTCACACGCAGATCAACGGCAGCGTGCGCGAGCTCTGCGCCGCTGCCGCCTCAGCCTGCTGCGCTCTGGGTTATGCGCCGGTGCTTCTCACCGATCGGCTCTGCTGTCAGGCCAGAGAGGCCGGGAGCTTTCTGGCCTCCATTCTCAGGACCCATGAAGCAGAGGGCCGCTCCTGTGCCTTCATCGCCGGCGGAGAGACCGTCGTAAAGCTGACCGGCAAGGGCAAGGGCGGCAGGAATCAGGAGCTTGCGCTCTCCGCCGCGACCGGCATTGCCGGGATGCCCCGCGCGGCAGTATTCTCCGTGGGCAGCGACGGGACCGACGGCCCCACCGACGCGGCAGGCGGTTACGCCGACGGAGACACCTGCGCGGCGCTCAGGGCCCTCGGCCTGCGCGTGGACGAGATCCTGCAGGACAACGACGCCTACCACGCCCTGCAACGGACCGACGGCCTGATTTTTACCGGCCCCACCGGAACGAACGTCAACGACGTGGCCGTGGCCCTGCTCCGGGCGGAGCGCGCTTCCATTTGATACGAAACGCCGAAGCTTTCCATTTGCAATTTTCAACCGTTTTGACGCGCTGAGCGCCTCACCCCGTGTTTTCGGGATGGGGCGCTCAGCGCTATGCGGCTCAGTCGCGTTTCATTGTTTCATTCAGGAAGGCCGAAACCGCCGCGTCCTCCAGTCCCTTCTGCTGCAGATACTCTACGAATCTTGTCAGCATCACGGTCACCTCGGCGCGAGTCGCGGTTGCGCGCGGCATGAGGCGCAGCACGCCGCCCTCCTCCACACCGGTGAGCACGCCGGCCTGCACAGCCCACGCCATCGCCTCGCGGGCATAGGACTCCACCTTCTTGGCGTCGGGATAGGTCGACAGATCCGCACGGTCGGTATTCTGCGGGTCGAGATTCAGCAGGAAGCGGTAGAGGAAGGTCACGGCCTGCTGGCGCGTCACAGTCCCCTTGGGAGAGAACTTGGTGGGGCTTGTCCCGGCGGTGATCCCGTAGTGGGAGGCCCAGACGACGGCCCGCAGATAGTAGGCACTGGTCTTGACGTCCTCAAACAGGTTCTCATCCGTCACGTTGGGCGTTCCCGCCAGCTTGTAGAGCACCGTCACCAGCATGGCGCGGGTCATTTCCCCCTTCAATCCGAACAGCGTCTCGGACACGCCGCTGAACAGGTCGCGGTAGACTACGAACTCCACGGAGGGGGTGTACCACTTGCCGCGCTTCACGTCGGAGAAACGCTCATGGGCAGGCTGACGAACGCCGCAGCGGGTGCAGACACCGAGGGAATAGCTGTGGCCCAAAGAATCAATTGCCCGGCTGTAGCGCGCGCCGCAGTGCAGGCAGGAGTAGGTAATCGTTCCCGGCTCGGTACAGGTTGCGGAGACCTCCGTGGTCACGTAGCGGTGATTCATGCTGCCGACGCTCCCCATCCAGTAGTTCAGATCCACATTGGCCGAAATGCCGGGAAGCTGGCCGGTACTGGAAAACTGCCAGACGTTCGCGCCGCCGACCGCGGTGCAGACGGGGGAATCCCACTGGGCGACCCAGCGTACCCACGAATTGTAGGCCGGGGCGGTCAGGCGATTGTTCCAAACGTTGGTATTGGCATAGACGCCGGCACGAAGCCCAAGATCCTCCAGCGTCGAGCAGAAGGCGGTAATGACGGCCAGAAGCTCTGTGTCGGAGAGCTTGAGAATGTTTCTGGCCTCCTCCACGTCGTAGAAGACGGGCAGGCTGAGCTTGCCGTTCTGGATGCGCTCAAGCCCCAGATAGTCCACGACGCGCTGGGCCTCCTGCATGGCCTGCTGCGGGGTCGTCGCCCCGGCGTAGAAGTACACGCCATAGGGGATGCCGTAGTCCTCACAGCCCTTGGCATTTTCGTCGAATCTGGCGTCCTTCTTCTGCACAGGGTTCTGGTAGCCGGTGTAGCCGACCCGGAGGATTGCAAAGCTGACCTCCGAGGCCACGCTCTGCCAGTTGATGACGCCCTGATGCTCGCTCACGTCGATGCCGGGCTTCAGGAACGCGCCGACGCCGCACTTGGAGCACTCGTCCCCCTCCAGCGGAACCGCGCAGGAATGGGTATAGGCGGTGCTGTTGCGGTTCACGCTGCGATAGATCGCGTAGCCGTTGTTGAGCCACGCCTTCTGGAACTGGAGCAGCGCGGAAACGCCGTTGTAGTGAATGCTGTAGCAGCAATCGTTATAGGCGTGGGAATTGTTCGCGTGGGAGGCCTCAATGCCGTTGATGCTGCCGTCGGCGTCATAGGTCACGTCCGTGATCAGAACGGTATGTCCGCCGCTGAGAAGGGCGTCGCCCACCTGAAGCTGCTGGTAGGAATTGCCGACCTTGAAAGATACGGCGCTGTCGCCCAGCGTGGTGGTCGTGCGGCGCTGCGGGAGATTCCACGCCCAGGAAACAAAGCCGGAGCAGTCGGTACCGTAGTAGGGGCCGCCTCTGCCGTAGGTCGAACGGGATGTATACATCTTGCTGGTGCTGTTGTTGACCGCGCTCACAAAGCTGTCGAGGCTGGTGTTCCACGGAACGTAGGAGCAACCCTGACAGTAGGGCAGACCGGTGTAGGTGACGCCCTTGTGGTAGGTCACGCCGCCGCCCCAGCTTGCAACGTCCGCACGGGGCGTCCAGCGGACGTTCAGCATCTGGCGGGCGCGGCGGACAATGTTCTGCACGCCGACCGATGCGACGCGGCGCACCGCTCCGTCGTTTTCATAAACGGGAACCGGCTCTCTGGGCAGCGTCACCGTGGGAGGCTCCGGCTCTGCGGGCGCAGCAGGCGTCTGCTCTGCGGCAGGCGCGGACGGCTGGGGTGCAGGCTCCGTCGGCTGGGGTGCCGGTTCCGTTGGCTGGGGCGCCGGTTCCGTTGGCTGGGGTGCCGACTCGGTGGAAGCAGACTCCGTCGGAACAGGCTCAGTCGACTGCGGCGCCTGCGGGTCGTTGGGGTCCGCCTGTGTCAGATCGGGCTCCGCCTCCGTCGCGTCGTTATCCACGGCGCTGCCGAGGGCGGGCGGCTGGTTTTCGGGCCGCTCCAGAATCTCCGCCAGCTCGCGGCTGAGTCGCTCCATCTCACTCTCCTCCGCCGCTGCCGCCTCCTCCGGGGTCAGCGCGGGGGCTTCCGTGTCACCGGCGAGCGTGGTGTAGGCGTAGCCGGAGAAGCGGACCGGCTGGGCCGCGCCGCCAAAGGCGGAGGCGAGATCCATCTGATAATCCGTACCCCCCAGCGTATAGACCAGCGCGCCGCTGCCGAGGGAGAAGTCCACGTTATAGTCGTCCGCATGGGCAACCAGCAAACGTCCGTCGGCATGAATCGTATAATCGAACAGGCTGCCGGTGGCATAAATCAAGCCGCAGCCCGTGGGAACGAAGCTCCACAGGTCTCTGGCAAAGAGGACCAGACGGTAGGCCCCGCTCTTCAGATCCAGCCGCCAGACGGCGTTGTCACAGGAGAAGTCCAGATACGCGCCGTCCACCAGATAGACCTGCTTCAGGTTTCCGAAGAAATTGTCCAACAGGACGGTCTCACGCTGGGACGAGAGGGCGTAGGCGCACAGATCGAAGCCGCCCTCAGCGTGGGGGCGGGCATAATAGAGCACGCCGTTGTCGTAGTTCAGCTTCTCCACCGGCCCCTGCACCACGGTCTTCTTCGTGGAAAACCGGCGCACAGAGCCGTCCGACTCCTCAATATAATAGATCTCATGCTCCGCCTCGACGGTCTTTCCGCCGCCGGCAAGCATGGCCAGCGGCTTCGTCCCCAAGCGGCAGAACGGGTCCGGCAGTCCCGGCATCGCGGCAAAGACGCCGCCTGCGCTGAGCAGAAGCAGGCCGGCCAGAACGAAAGCGGTCAGTCTGTTGAGCAAGTGTTTCATGAAACCCCTCCATATTATGTAAACCAAAAACAGGAATCTGCAAATCGTATGATTACTCTCGATAATACAAGATTTCCTCGGTTTTGTCAACACTTTGTAACCTGATTTCTGTAAACAAATCAAAAACTTTCAGAAACGTCCGTCCGGGTATTTCCTTTTTTGGCTTTTTGTGGTATAATACCAGTTCAGTGACAAAACGGACCGGTGCGCGCAGCCGGACTCGGACTGGGAGGGCTTTCCATGGACCCGAATGTTTGTGAAACCTGCTGGCACTATGACTACGACGAGGAAGACGACGTCTACTACTGCCGCATGGATCTGGACGAGGACGAATATGCCCGCGTCTTTGCCCGCGCGGGGGGACGTTGCCCCTTCTACCAGAAGGGCAGCGAGTACGATCTGGCGCGGCGCCAGTAACGAACCGCAGACTTTCGTACCCCGGCGGGGATGAAGCAAGGAGAAACGCATGAGATTTTTCATTACAACTCTGGGCTGCAAGGTCAACCAGTACGAGTCCCAGGCGATGGAGCAGCGGCTCCGGGAGCTGGGCCACACCGAGGTGGCGCCCGGGGAGGACTTCGATCTGGCCATTGTAAACACCTGCTCGGTCACGGCGGTTGCGGACAAGAAAAACCGCAACGTAATCCGCCGTCTGCGCAAGCAGTGTCCAGAGGCCGTGCTCGCGGTCTGCGGCTGCTACAGTCAGGTCAAGCCGGAGGACGCGCGCAGCCTCGGCGCAGACGTGATCTCCGGCTCCGGCGAGCGCACAGTCTTTTTGGAGCTGGCTCTGCAAACGCTGGCGGACCGGCAGCGGCGCGAATCGCTGGACAGCGCCCTGAAACGGCGGGAATTTGAGCGCTTGCCTGCAGGCGGCCTCTCCACCCGGACGCGGGCCATGCTCAAGGTGCAGGACGGATGCAGCAACTTCTGCTCCTACTGCATCATTCCCTACGCCCGCGGCCCCGTGCGCAGTCTGCCGCTGGACGCGGCGCTGGCGCAGGTGCGCGAGCTGGTGGGCGCGGGTTATCAGGAAATTGTAGTGACCGGCATTGAGATTGCCTCCTGGGGCGTGGATTTGGATCGCACAACCGGGAAGCGGGAGCGCCTGCCCCAATTGGTCGACGCTGTTTGCCGCGCCGCCGCGCCGGTGCGCATCCGCCTCGGCTCACTGGAACCGCGCATCATCGACGAAGCCTTCTGCGCCCTGCTCCAGGGGCACGCGAACCTCTGCCCCCACTTCCATTTGTCCATGCAGTCCGGATCGGACACGGTGCTCGCGCGGATGCGGCGGCACTACGACACCGCCCGCTATTCCGAGAGCGTCGCGCTGTTGAAGCGGTACTTTCCCGGCTGCGCCGTGACGACGGACATGATCGTGGGCTTTCCGGGGGAGACGGAGGCGGAATTTCAGGAGAGTCTGTCCTTTCTCCGCAAATGCGGCTTCGCCTCGATGCACGTCTTCCCCTATTCCCGCAGGCCGGGCACCCCGGCGGATCAGATGCCGGGACAGCTCGGCAACGCCGTCAAGGAGGAGCGCTCCGCAGCCGCCATTGCCGTGGCCGAGGAGATGAACCGCAGCTTCCGGGCGTCCATGGTCGGCACGGTACAGGCCGTGCTGTTTGAGGAACCCGCCGGGACGCTCTGGACGGGACACGCGCCGAATTCCATCCGGGTCTACGCCCCGGGCGAGGCTTTGCACAACCGAATCCTCCCCGTGCGGATCACCGGGCTGTATGAGGACGGCGTGCTGGGAGCGCCGCAGGCAGAGAACAGGGAATAAGGAACAAGTAATAAGGAATAAATACCTTAATTCAAACAGGAGGAGCAAGCAATGAAAAAATGGATTCGTTTGGTCTTGGCGGGTCTTTTCGCGCTGGGGCTTTGTGCCTGCGCCAAGACGCCGGAGACGACAGAGGCAAAAACGTCTGAGACTGCCGCAGCCGTCGGCGGGCCGCTGGAGATGGCGGCGGTACAGGAGGAAATCAACAGCCGCGCGGTCTCCGACTTCGTTGAAAGCGCAGAGGCGACGGACTACGTCAAGCTCACGGTCAAGGACTTCGGGGAGATTGTGGTGCGTCTGCGCCCCGACGCAGCTCCGATTTCCGCGCAGAATTTCAAGGATCTCGTATCGCGGGGCTACTACAACGGAACCACCTTCCACCGCGTCTATCCCGGCTTTATGATTCAGGGCGGGGAGGGCAAGGAGGAGCTGTCTCCCATCAAGGGGGAATTCTCCGCAAATGGCGTGGACAACCCGCTGCTCCACGTCCGGGGCGTGCTGTCCATGGCCCGCACGAAGGTCATGGACTCCGCCACCAGCCAGTTCTTCCTGATGCACGCGGATTATCCGTCCCTGAACGGACAGTACGCCGCCTTCGGCTACGTCGTGGCAGGGCTGGAAACCGTGGACAAAATTTGTGAGATCGAGCTGGGAACCAACCCCTACAGCGGCGAGCGCTCTGTTCCGCAGACGGAGGTTCTGATCGAATCCGCCGTTTTCGTCCGTACCGCACAACCCTGAGGTATGCATAAGGAGAACCTTTTATGAGAAAACTGATTTCCGCATTTCTCGCACTGGCGCTGCTGCTCTGTCTGCTCCCCGCCGGGATGACCGTTCCGGCGCAGGCTGCCGGTCCCACCTATGGCTCGGTACCCATCCTCTGCGGTGATCCCGAGACGGATCTGATGGCGGAGCGCATTCTCTCGAAGATGAACTTTAAGGGTCTGAGCGACCGGGACAAGCTTCTGAAAATCTACGACTGGGTCATCGCCAACTGCACCCGCGTCTGGGACATGTCCGTTGTGCCCTGGATGGAGGGGCCGACCCCGCAGGAGGTTGCGGCCTATTCCGAGCAGATGTTCAAGCGGATCGAGTCGGGGCAGGCCTTTGTTCGGGCCGATCTGTGCAAAATCTATACGAACTACACCGCCGGCGAAAGCGCGTTTTCCATCCGGGAGGACTGGATCGACTCCACCCGCAGTCTGCAGACCCACGGCTACAGCATGGTACACACCTACGCCGGAGACTGCGTGGCCTTCTCCGAAATGTTCGCCCTGCTGGCCGGGCATCTGGGCTACGACGTCAGAGTTGTAACCGGCGCGTTTCTCAACAAGACCGGTCCGGTCGCCCATACCTGGAATATGGTGCTGGTGGGAAACAAGTATTACTGGTTTGACGTGCGCATCGACGACGGCAACACCACCGAAAATTACAAACCGCACAACTACTTCATGAAGGAAGATACCGACGAATGGGCGAAGAAGCACGAATGGGCCAGAGGCTACACGGACCTGCTCATGAAGAACGTCAAAGCGATCAAGGCTTTTTATGAGAGCGGCAACCCCCACACCCACGAATGGGTCGTGCGCCTTGCGGAAAGCACGGCAACCTGCGAGCAAGTCGGCTACCGGATTGAGTTCTGCAGAACGTGCCGGCTGCGGCGCGTGCGGTATCTGGCGCTGGGCCACAACTGGAAGCTGAAATCCACGTCGCAGCCCACCTGCACGAAGGAGGGAAAACAGACCTTCCAATGTACGCGCTGCTCTGAAAAAAACGTGGTGAAGACTCCGGCGCTCGGGCACGAATGGAAGGTAGACAAGATTCTGACGCCCGCAGAGGACGGCGCACACGGCACGGCCTACTATCTGTGCGGCGTCTGCGGGGCGGATAAGACCGCCAATCTCTGCGCCTCGGAGCTCTACACCGACGCGCCGAAGCCGAAAAACTGGGCGCACAGCGGCGTGGACTTCTGCGTCTTTCGCGGTCTGATGATCGGCACCTCCGCCACCAAGTTCTCGCCGGAGGCCACGCTGACCCGCGCGATGGTGGCGCAGATTCTCTGGGCGGCAGAGGGCCGGCCCGCTCCGACTCAGGCGTCCAGCTTCCGCGACGTGAAGCGAAGCGCGTGGTATGCAAACGCCGTTGCGTGGGCGGAGGAAACGGGCCTTGCCAGCGGCGTCGGAGACGGGCGCTTTGCGCCGAATCAGGCGATTACGCGGCAGGAGCTGGCGGTCATGCTCCGCGCCTATGCCGCCTATCAGGGCTACTCCACCGAGGAGGAGGCCGATCTGAGCACCTTCCCCGACGGCAAGGACGTCAGCAAATGGGCAAGACCCGCGATGCGCTGGGCCGTCGGCATCGGCATTCTGAGCGGAACCACCGGCCCGAACCACGAAGTAATCCTTGCGCCGAAGCAGAGCGTGACCCGCGCGATGGCGGCAGTCATGTTTATGCGGCTGCTCACGACGCTGGAAAGCGGTCAAAATCAATAAAACGAGAAAAAAGCAAAAAAAGTGTTTGACAAACTGAGGTTTCCCCGCTATAATATCTTCCGCATGACTATGAGATTAGGAGAAACCGATGCTGCTGAACCTGTCACCCCTGAAAGATCACCCCGGCGGCACGATCCCTTTTCAGATCGTTCTGGATCTGCATGAGCTTGCGTTCGGCGGATGCTGTCCCGCGACAGAGCCGGTCACGGCGGCGGGAGAGGTTCGCAATTTGGCCGGCGTTTTCGTTCTCAGCGGGACGGTTGCCACGACGCTGCACGGTCCCTGTGACCGCTGCGCCAGGGACGTGGTGAAGCCCGTGGAGTTTCCGCTCCACGCCATTCTGGCGGAGGAACTGTCCAACGACAACGGAGAGGAAGATCCGTGGATTTTCCTTCTGGAGGACGGCTGTGCGGATCTGGACGACGTCGTTACCACCACGTTCGTCTTAAGCATGGACTCCAAGTTCCTCTGCAAGGAGGACTGCAAGGGCCTGTGCTGCCGATGCGGCAAGGATCTCAACGACGGCCCCTGCGACTGTCAGACCGAGACCGACCCGCGCTTGGCTGTCCTGCGGCAGCTATTGAAAAAGTAAAACATTGCCCGACAGAGGCATTCAGACCGAGGAGGTGTCACCATGGCTGTTCCTAAGAGAAAGGTTTCCAAAGCAAGACGCGACAAGAGACGCAGCTCCCACTGGAAGCTGT
>CACXHI010000128.1 GCA_902767395.1 Oscillospiraceae bacterium | reverse complement strand
GGCGTGTCCGTGCTGGGCGTGATTCGCCGCTTCGAGGCGTTGGTGAACGCCGCCATGCTGATGAGCGGCTTCTGCCTCTGCACCCTGCTCCTGACGGTTCTGCTCCGCCCCACGGCAAGGCAGTGAAACTTCCCCCGCGGCAGCGCGTGGTTCGCGCTGCCGCGGGGGAAAAAATATTGAACACGTCAAGCACCGCAAGCCTTTGAGATCAAAATAATAACGATAAGAACCACAATAAAGGTTCCCCATCCGCCCCCGTTATCTGGTTCAACAGTCACTTTGTAGTCTGCCATATGAAACCCCACCTTTCTGTATCTAATTACTATAAAGCAATTATAGTCGCTTTAACGACTATTGTCAAGATATTTTTTCTTTGTACTATGGAGATAGGAGAGGTGGAATTATGATTGTCTATCATCCTTTTTGGGAAACTTTGCGCAACTCAAAAGAAACCACGTATACGCTGATTAAAAAACACAACATTTCAAGTTCAACCATAGATAAGCTTCGGAAAAACAAGCCCATCACCAGCACAACTGTAAACGACCTTTGCAGAATCCTGAATTGCACAGTCAGTCAGATCATGGAATACATTCCATCTGAAAGTGACCAAGTATTATGATCGACTTCTTCGCAGAGTAGCGGCGCTCAGTGTACGCCACGTTTCCCGTGTTCCTACGCTTTGTAGGGACGAGCTCGTCCGGCATTCGGAACGAATGCAATTTGCCGGAGGCAAACCCAACGTACGGTTTCGCACCCACGCAGGGCGGCGGCGCACAGCGTGCGCCACGTTTCCCACGCTTCGATTTCTCAAACAAACCGTACCCGCATCTCGCTTCGTTGGTATGCCTGCCGACGGCCTGACTTTCTGATTGCGCAGAAAGTCAGCAAAGACGCACCCGGGAGGGGGAAGATTCCGAATTTCTCCCCCCTCCCGGGACCCTCCCCTCATTCAAACGGCCAAAAGGGGTCATCCCCCTTTTGGATATCCCCGCAGAACCCTCTTCGCGGTTACAGCAATCCGGAATGCTGTCGAACCCACAGCGGCCTCTCGCCCTCCGCCTGCGAAACCGAACGTAGGGACGAGCATTGCTCGTCCGGCATTCGGAACGAATGCAATTTGCCGCAGGCAAATCCAACCTACCGTTTCGCATCAACGCAGGGCGGCGGCGTGGGTGTGCGTCGGCGCGTGCGGAACGGGAAACCCGTCCCTGAAAATTCCCCCGCGGCGGCGCATGGTGCGCCGCCGCGGGGGAACATTATTGCACAAGCCCCAGCAGGGCACGGAGCCAGATTTGGGCGAAGGTCAGGCGCGGAATCGCCTCCACTGCGGTGAGGGGAACCTCCGCCAGCAGGGCGTCGCCGGACGTGACGCGCAGGGTGCCGAGCACCTGTCCGGCCTCCACCGGGGCCTCGACCGACTCTACCAGCGAAAGCTCGCGGCGCAGTGTCCCGGCCTGTCCCTTTTCGATCAGGATCGGGCCGGAATCCGCGGGAGCGGGGACGATCGACTCCGCCGTGCCGAGAATTACCGGGATCGGGGTGGGGGCGACGCCCTCCAGCGGGTCTGCCAGCGCATAGTTGGCAAAGCCCCAGTTCAGCAGGGCCTTGGCGTCCTCGAAGCGGTGGGAGGAGGAGTCGTCGCCCAGAATCACGGCAATCAGCTCGATCCCGTCCCGCTTGGCCGAGGCTGAGAGGCAGTGTCCGGCGCGGGAGGTATAGCCCGTTTTCAGCCCGGTCGCGCCCTCGTAGAAGCGGATCAGCTTGTTGGTGTTCGACAGACCGAAGGCCCCGCCGCGCACGGTGTCCATCCAGATCGTCGTGTAGCGGCGAATCGCGTCGTGCCCCAGCAGGGCGCGGGACATGATCGCCACGTCACGGGCCGTCGTCAGATGCTCCTGCGCCTCCGGCTCGTCGTCCAAGCCGGTGCAGTTGACGAAATGGGTGTTTTCCATTCCCAGCTCCGCCGCGCGGGCATTCATCCGGCCCACGAAAGCGGTTTCGCTTCCGGCAACGTGCTCCGCCAGCGCCGTGGCGCAGTCGTTGGCGGAGCTGACCACCACGGATTTGAGCATTTCGTCCATGGAGAGCTGCTCGCCCTCCTCCAGAAAGATTTGGCTGCCGCCCTTTCCGGCGGCGGCAGCGGAGGCGGTCACGGTGTCGTCCCAGCTGATTTGTCCGGCGTCGAGGGCCTCCATAACCAGCAGCAGGGTCATCACCTTGGTCACGCTGGCGGGCTCGCGCCGCTCGTCGGCGTTCTTTTCATACAGCACCGTCCCCGTCGCCACATCCATCAGGATGGCGGAGGGGGCGTGGATCGGGACGGTGTCCGCCGACGCCGCTGTCGGCAGGCCGGCAAGCGGCAGAATCAGGGTCAGAATCAGGCAGATCAGGCTTCGCATAGCAATCCCTCCGGGTTTCATTCTGCCAAAGTCTATGGCAAACCACGGAGGGATATGACGATATGGAACAGAAAGGGCTCAAGCGCGGTGGACGTACATCCGGCTCGGCGTGGCTTCGCCGTCCGCCTGCACCGTACACAGGAATTCCCAGCCGTACCGCTCATAGAAGCCGGTGTGGTCGGTCAGCAGATAGAGAGTGTCGATCCCCTTTGCCCGCAGATCCTCCGCCACAAGGCGGAGCAGGTGTCCGGCAATGCCGAGGCCGCGCCAGTCCTCTTCGGTATAGACCGCACAGACGTTGGGCGTCAAGTCCTTGCGCGGGTGGAAATCGTTTGCAATCACGCCCATCCCGCCGACGATCCGATCCCCGTCCAGACAGAGATACCAGCCGTATTCCGTCTCGTCTGAGAGGTAGGCGTCCATGCAGTCCAGATAGGCCTGCTCCGGCACCCGCCATTTGCTGTGGAACCAGTGCGCGGCCTGTGCCTTGCGTTCGGGGCAGCTTCGCAGGGTGCAAAACCGCAGGGCGGCGAGGGCGCGCATTTTTGCCCCTGCCTCCGTCTGACTCATGCGTTCAGATACTTGACCGCTTCCGTGGCGGCAACCGCGCCGTCGGCGGCGGCGGTGACCAGCTGGCGGACCTCCTTGGTCCGGTTGTCGCCCGCCACGAAGATGCCGGGCACGCGGGTACGGCAGTTTTCCCCCGCCACGGCATAGCCTGCCTCGTCTACGTCGATCAGCGCGCGGAAGCTCTCATTCTCCGGGATGCGGCCGACGGCGACGAACAGCCCGTCGATTGCAAGCGTGCGCTTCTCCCCGGTCAGCTTGTCGGTGACCTCTACGCCGGTCAGGCGCTTCTCGCCCAGCAGGGCGGTGACGTTGGCGTTGTAGACGAACTCCACGTTCTGCTTCCCGCGCAGGCGGGCCACGGTGGATTCCTCGCCCCGGAAGCTGTCGCGGCGGTGGATCAGATAGACCTTGTTCACGATGTCCGCCAGATAGAGGGCATCCTCGAGCGCGGTATTGCCGCCGCCCACAACAGCCACGTCCCGCTTGCGGAAGAAGTTGCCGTCGCAGGTGGCGCAGTAGGAGACGCCGCGCCCGACAAGCGCCTGCTCCCGCTCCACGCCGAGCTTGCGGTTCTCGGAGCCGGTCGCCAGAATGACGGCCCCGGCCTCGTATTCGTTCTTTGTCGTTTGCACGCGCTTGGTCTGTCCCTGCGCCTGCACCGAAACAACCTTTTCCAGCCGCACCTCCGCGCCGAGGGCCGTGGCCTGCCGATAGAGGTCGTTGGCGAAGTCCACGCCGGAGATATGGGCAACCACGGGATAGTTCTCAATATCAGGGGTGTTGATGATCTGACCGCCCCATGCCTTCGCCTCCAGCACCAGCACAGTCTTGGAGGCTCTGCGGGCATAAATGGCGGCAGTCAGCCCGGCAGGACCGGCGCCGACCACAATGAGATCAAATTGATTCATAGTGTTCCTCCCAGTTTCCGAAAAATGAAGTATGCAGAACTGCATACTTCATTTTTCATTTTCCTTATCCCAGCAGCGCCAGCACCTGCTCCTTGGGGACCAGTCCCACGCTGCGGTCCGCCTCCGCGCCGTCCTTGAACAGGACCAGGCAGGGAATGGAGAACACGCCGTATTCGCCCGCCAGATCGCGGTTCTCATCCACGTCGATGCCGACAACCTTCACGTCGGCACGCTCGTCGGCAATCTCCTCGAGCACGGGCTTGAGCATCCGGCAGGGACCGCACCAGGTCGCGTTGAAGTCCACCAGAACGGGCTTGTCGGACTTGAGGACGACTTCCTCAAATTCTGCGTTGTTAATTTCCTGAATCGCCATGACGGGATCCTCCTTGTTTTTTGATTGATATCAAAATTATACCAGATTTTCTCATTTTATCAAGCGGTAAAGTGTAAACGAATTGCAAACGTTTGCAGGATCTCCGGGCAATCCCGCTCCCGTCTGCATTCTACCCGCTTTCCCGGCGGCATATACTCCTGCGGGGGTGAGGGAATGGGAAAAGGACGGACGCTGGTGCGCGCAACCCTGCTTCTGACGCTGAGCGGACTGGCGCTCCGGGCTCTGGGCGTTTGGTTCCAGACGGTGCTGGCCAAGCGGGTCGGCGCGGAGGGCATGGGACTGATGCAGCTTGTGCTGACCGTGGGCGGCTTTGCCGGGACGCTCGGCGCGGCGGGCGTGCGGGTCGCGGCCCTCCAGTTGACTGCAAAGGCATGGGGACGGCGGGATCGCGGCGCCGTCGCGGGCGCGCTTGCCGCCTGCCTGCGCTACGGACTGGCTGCCAGCGCCGCCGTCGGCGCGGCGCTGGTACTTATGGCGGGGCCCCTGAGCCGCGTGCTGCTCCGGGAGCCGCGCACGGCGCTGGCCCTGCGAACCCTCGGCGTCCTCCTGCCGCTCCCCATTCTGACCGGGGTGCTGCGCGCCTGCTTCACCGCCTGCGGCCGGGTGAAGGAGCTGGTCGGCGTGGAGCTGTGCGAGCGGCTGTTCAGCGCCGGACTCACGCTTCTGCTTTTGACTGCGGCGGGTGACGATCCTGCGCTGGTCTGCGGCGCGGTGGTGGCCGGCAGCTACGGGGCGGGCGCGTTTTCGTTTCTGCTGCTGTATTTCCGGCTGTGCCGCAGTCTGCCCCGGCGTGGGGCGCTGCCGCCTGTGGCGGGCAGAGCGCTTCCGCTGGGCGTCAACGACGCCCTCCGCGCCGGGCTGGGCGCTGTGGAGCAGTTTCTGATCCCCTACGGGCTGGAAAAGCACGGCTCGCGCAGCACGGCGCTGGCGGCCTACGGCACGGTTTCCGGAATGGTGTTCCCGGTGCTGTGGTTCCCGTCGGAGCTTCTGTTCGCCCTGTGCGAGCTGCTGGTCTCGGAGCTGGCCCGCCTGCTGGAACAAAAAGACCACCTGCGGCTGCGGCGGCTGGTCAAAAAGAGCCTGTTGCTCACGGCGCTCTACGCGCTGGGGATCGGCACGGCGCTCTGGGTGGGGGGCGGATTGCTGGGACGGCTGCTGTATCACAGCGAGCAGGCCGGGCGCTATCTGCGAATCTTTGCGCCGATGGTGCTGTTCCTCTATCTCGACGCGGTGGTGGACGGCGTGCAAAAGGGCATGGGCCAACAGCTCCATCTGGTGCGCTACAACAGCTTCACCAACGTCATCGACGTGCTGGGCCTCTGGCTCCTGCTGCCGCAGTTCGGCATCGCGGGCTACTTCTTCACCTACTGCCTGTCGCATCTTGTCAACTTCTTCCTGAGCCTGCGGCGGCTGCTGATCGTTGTGGAAGACCCGGAGCTGTGCAAGTAACAAGTAACAGGTAATAAGTAATAATAAGTAAACGTGTCGGGCTTTTTATGCAACAGAGTTGGAATAACAGCGGAGCCGACGGAAAATGTCTTTGACAGTCTCCGGCGGTTCCTGCTGTTTTTTGGTGTTTAGGTCAGGCGCTCGCCCCCCAATTTTGACCCAAACAGTCTTGAGGCAAAACTGGGGAAGAAATGCAGCTTTTCGGGCCGTTTTTGAAAGCAAAACACCCGATTTTCTGACGAAAACCGGGTGTCAGTGGAGCTACTGGCCGGACTTGAACCGGCGACCTGCTGATTACGAATCAGCTGCTCTACCGACTGAGCCACAGTAGCGGGAAATCACTGCCTCCGAAAGAAATCGGGGACGGCGGCCAACAGAAACGTATCGCGCTTACGTGCTGCTATGCACACGGGGCCAATCGCACGTCTGCACAAGGGAGTGATAAATGCCTCTGTTCTCAGCCTTTTCATTCTATCACATTTTTTTGCTTTCGTCAATAGGAAAATTTAGAAATTGCGAAAGGGGCAAAAATGGGAAGGGGAGTGGCGCACGATCTTGCAGTGTATATATCCGAATATACAGAATCTAATCTCAGTCCATCAAAGCGGAAAAAAATAATTTTTCGCTGGAAATATGCAGAAAAATTACGTATATACAAGATAAAATGCTAAATTGTGGATAATAAACAAAATACGACATCCAAAAATTTACAATTCGCGCGTGAAAAATCGCAAGAAAATACTATACAAATGGAAAAAATTGTGCTATAGTCTTGACATAAGAAGTTAAAAGGGGGTGTTTGTGGCTCCCCTATCAACTTCATTAAAAAATTCTTAAAAAGGAGAACCAAACAATGAGCAAGCAGTTTAAACGCATCTTCGCGATCCTGCTCGTCCTCGCCCTGGTGCTGAGCGTGATGCCTTCCGCTTTTGCTGCCGGTTCGCGGATGTCCGGAAAAGCGAACATGGACCGCCCCTTTACTGAGGCTGACAACGAAATCCTGGAAAACGACGTATTTGCAAAAATTGAAGCAGTCAAAGCAAACGCCGCAACAAAAATGGGCGGCATTGGAAAGATGACTGAGAAGGACTACATCTCCATTGTTCCTCAGGTCGTCAAAGCCATCGAAAGCTCCGAGACTTACGTTCGTGGTTCTCTTCAGAAGAACGGCAACTTCCTTGTCTGGGAGACGACAACCGGAATGCCCTGCTGCTACGACCCCAGAATGGAAGCCAAGCTTCACAATACCGACAACGTCCCCACGGCGGAACAGATTGCCGCTGCTGAGGCAGAAGCCGAGGCAATGCGGAACGACGTTGCTGAGTTGAACGGCGGCAGCCCCAGTTCCACCAAGATCGGCCTGATCCAGCCCTACTATGATTCCAGCTCCAACTACTCCGACAGCTCCTTCCTCAACTACTCTCCTTCTTATAAGAGCATGTGGCAGGAACTCTACACTGCCACCGGCGGCACCGGAATGCGGTACACCATGTACAACGCGACGGTTGACAACATTGCCAAGACCATCGAGGATTGCGCGCTCGTGATCTTCGACTCCCACGGCACGACCGACTACTCCGGCTACAACAGCGACTACACCTCCCGCGCCAACTGCTCCTACCTCTGCCTGACCACCAACTCCGGCGTCACCTCCGC
>CACXHI010000127.1 GCA_902767395.1 Oscillospiraceae bacterium | reverse complement strand
GTTATTATACACGCTTTGTGCGGTAAAGTCAAACGAAAACTATGCGACGCAGGGCTGAGAAGTGATCCCCCAATCCCTTTCCACGCGGGAAACGGATTGGGGGCGAAACGGGTTTTACCGCGCCTCCAGTTGGATGACGCCCTCCGCGGCGCTCAGGTGCAGGATGCGAATGGGATTTGCAAAGCTGTCGATGATTGCCTCCGCAATGGGGTTCTCAATCTCCTTTTCAATTGTGCGGCGGAGGTTGCGGGCGCCGTACTGAACGGAATAGGACTTCTGCGTCAGGCAGTCCAGCACCGCGTCGTCCCAACCGAGCGCAATGCCCCGGTCGTCAAGCGCCGTCTTCAGCTCGTTGAGCATAATCAGGGCAATGTCGCGGAAGTTGGCCTCGGAGAGCTTGTTGAAGCAGACGATCTCATCCACCCGGTTCAAAAACTCGGGCCGCAGGAACTCGCCCAGCGCCTTGAGCGCTTTCTCCTTCGTCTGCTCCGTCAGGCTCTTGCCAAAGCCCACAGAGCCGTCGCGGCGGTCAGAGCCCGCGTTGGAGGTCATCACAATAATCGTATTTTCAAAATTGACCAGTCTGCCCTGCGCGTCGGTGATGCGCCCCTCGTCCAGAATTTGCAGGAGGATATTCAGCACGTCGGGATGGGCTTTCTCGATCTCGTCGAAGAGTACGACGGAATAGGGCTTGCGCCGAATCTTCTCGGTCAGCTGTCCGGCCTCGTCATAGCCCACGTAGCCGGGAGGCGAACCGATGATCTTGGAGACGGAATGCTTCTCCATATACTCGGACATATCCAGCCGCACCAGCGACTCCACGGACTCAAACAGCTCGTCCGCCAGCCGTTTGACCAGCTCGGTCTTGCCCACGCCGGTCGCGCCGACAAAAATGAAGGACACCGGCCGCTTCTTGGCACTGATTCCGGCGCGGCTGCGGCGAATGGCGGTGCAGATGGCGGAAACCGCCTCGTCCTGCCCCACGACGTGCTTTTTCAGATTGTCCTCCAAATGGCGGAGCTGCTCGTATTCCTGCGCCTGAATCTTCGAGGCGGGAATCTTCGTCCACAGCTCGATCACCCGCGCCAGATTCTCCATCGTCAGACGGGGCTTGGGCTGCGCCTCCAGCTCGGAGATCTGCTCGCCAAGCTGGAGCGAGCGGGTGCGCAAAATGGCGATC
Organism: Oscillospiraceae bacterium; assembly: GCA_902767395.1. GTDB lineage: Bacteria > Bacillota > Clostridia > Oscillospirales > Oscillospiraceae > JAFRPC01. The sequence continues at coordinate 4,438 of CACXHI010000127.1, read as the reverse complement.
CGCTCATAGTCCTCGGGCGTCTTCTCCTCCGTTTTTTCGGTGAGCATCTTCAGCTCCAGCTCCACGTCCGCCAGATCCTTCGAGGCCGTGGCGAGGGTATTGATAACGGGATTGCGCAGATTCTCGTCGGAGCAGGCCTCGTCAAGCAGGTCGATGGCCTTATCGGGCAGATAGCGATCCGTAATATAGCGCTCGGAGAGCAGGACGGTCTGCCGCGCAATCTCCGGGGTGATTTCGACCCCGTGGTACTGCTCGTAATAGCCCGCGATGCCCCTGAGAATGGCGATGGACTGCTCAATCGTCGGCTCGTTCACCGTGACGGGCTGGAAACGACGCTCCAGCGCAGAGTCCTTCTCGATATACTTGCGGTACTCCTTAAAGGTCGTTGCGCCAACCACCTGCACCTCGCCTCGGGAAAGGGCGGGCTTGAGGATGTTGGCGGCGTTCATCGAGCCCTCCGCGTCGCCCGCGCCAACCAGATTATGCACCTCGTCGATGACCAGAATGATATTGCCGCAGGCCTTGATCTCTCCGATCAGGTTCTTCATCCGGCTCTCAAACTGGCCCCGGAACTGGGTTCCCGCAACCATCGCGGTCATATCCAGCAGGAAAACCTCCTTGTCGCGGAGCTTGAAGGGGACCGCGCCGGCGGCAATTTTCTGGGCAAGCCCCTCGGCAATGGCGGTCTTGCCGACGCCCGGTTCTCCGATCAGGCAGGGATTGTTTTTCTGGCGGCGGTTGAGAATCTGGATGACCCGCTCCGTCTCTTCCTCCCGTCCGATGATACGATCCAGCTTCCCCTCCCGGGCGCGGCGCGTCAAATCCAAACAGTAGGCGTCCAGAAACTTATGCTTTTTCTTGGGCGGCTGGGTCGGCGGCGTCGTCCCCTTGGGCGGGTCCTGCCGCTGTGCAGGCAGGTTGGACGGTCCGGTCAGACCGCCGAAGAGTCGGCTGAGGAAGGGGAAGGTTGCGGTCTGTCCGTCCGAATCGTCGTCCTCGGGCTGCTCGGGATCCTGCTCGGGGCTTCCGCCCAGCATGGACAGCATCTCCCCGGAGAGATTCTCCAGATCCTCGTCGGAAATTCCCATCTGCCTGACCATGTCGTCCACCTGCTTGATGCCAAGATCCTTGGCGCATTTCAGACACAGGCCCTCGTTGGTGGACGTTCCGTTTTCAATCTTCGTGATAAAAATGACGGCGACGTTTTTGTTGCATCGGCTGCAAAGTGTGGGTTTCATCAAGGTTCAAAACTCCTTTCCAAAAGGACTCTCATTGTGGATTCAGGGAATGAACAGCTTTGTGCTTCCGGCGCTCACCAGCAGAACGGAGCCGTCCGCACGGGCCAGTGCCCGGTTGATGCCCTGAACCTCCCAAGAACGGTCATAGGCCCGGAGCTTGCGGTCATAGGTCTCCACGTAAAGCTCCGTCAGAACAGCGGCGTAGCCCTCGCAGGCGGAGACGGAGCGGATTCGGTTGGCCGTCTCCGTTTCCGCGAGCTTCTCCCCGTCGGCATTGAAGGTCAGAAGCCGGGAGCTGCCGCCAAGCTGGGGCTCCAGCGCCAGAATCAGCCAGCCGTCGGCGCTGACGCTGTAGTCCGCCAGATTCCCCTCCTCCAGCGGCACGGCGGAGAGGCAGGCGCCGTCCGTGTCGAGAAACAGGATCTCATTCTGGCAAATCGCCAGCAGGCGGTCCGGGCGGAGAAAGCGCAGCTCGTACACCACCTCATTGTTGATCTCATAGTGCGCCGTGGAGCCGAGATCGGTCTCCAGATCGGTCAGCGTCTCGTCGGTATGCAAAAAGAGGATGGACGTCCGATACGCGCTGTCCTGCTCCTCCAGGCTGGAGACCGCCAGCAGACGCCCGTTCTCGGAGACCGCGCAGGCGTTGAGATAGCGCGTCCGGGAGGAAAAGCGGAAGACGGGCTTCTGCTCGGGGTTGCGAACCGTCGTCACGGACTTATAGCCGCTCTCGGTCGTGATATAGGCCATGTAGCCGTCGGCGCTGAGATCGGCGTTCACAATCGGCGTGCCGATGGACTCCTCGAGCACCGTGTCGCCTTGGCTGTTCACCATGGCGAAATTGGTTCCACCGGGGCTGAAGCAGAGGGTCGCATCCTCGCCGGTGCGCAGGATGGGCGTGGAGAAGGACTCCTGCACGAAGGCCTTCTGCGTTCCGTTCAGATCGAACAGGGTCAGCCCGTTCTCGCTGCCCACTGACAATCCCTCGTCGCAGCCGGCGAAGACGTTGTTCGCGCTGCCCTCAAAGATGATGCAGCCGAAATCCGGCCGGTCGCGCAGTCCCATATAGCGGAAGGTACGGATCAGACGATCCGGGTTAATGATCCGGGGAAAAATCAGCCACCCCGCCAGAAGAAGCACCAGCAGGATCGAGAGCACCATCATCAGCACCCGGGGCCACAGGTGTTTTTTTGGTGCGCTCTGCGGCACGGGAACAGGACCTTTACGCAATGGAGAACACCGCCTTTCCGTCGTCATACCACAGCCGGGTCATATACAGACCGCCGGGGGGCGCCGTCGGCCCGGCTGCAGTGCGGTTTTTCCCCGCCAAAATCTCGGCAACTGCCTCGGGCGGGAATTTTCCCTCTGCGGCATAGACCGCAGTACCCACCATGGCGCGGGCCATGTTATACAAAAAGCCGTTCGCGCAGATGCGGCAGGAGATCAGATCCCCCTCCCGCTCCACGTCGAAGTGGTAAACCGTGCGCACGGTGGATTTCACATCCGTACCCACGGAACGGACCGCGGCAAAATCGTGGGTTCCCACGAAGCAGTCCGCCGCCCGCTGCATCACCGCCTCGTCAAGCCGCTTGGGATAAAACCAAGCGCGGTTGACGTAGAACGGGTCGCGGATTCTGGAGTTATAAATCAGATAGGTATATTCCTTCCGCACACAGGAGCCGATGGCATTAAAGCCCTCGTGAACCTCGAAGGCGTCGGACACCACGATGTCCTCCGGCAGATGGGTATTGAGCGCATAGGGCAGACGCGAGACAGGGATGGCGGAATCGGTGCGGAAATTCGCCACGTAGCGGCGGGCGTGGACGCCCGCATCCGTCCGTCCGCAGCCGGTGATGTGAACCGGATGGCCCACCACCATCGCGGCGGCCTTCTCCAGCGTCGCCGCCACGGAGACGGCGTTGCGCTGCACCTGCCAGCCGTGATAGGCGGAGCCCTCATATTTGAGTACCAGTGCGATATTTTTCATACAGTTACAGCCCGAAGTGTCTGAGCACGATCACAGCGGCCAAAAGCACAAGGCCGATGAAAAAGGCCAGATAGTCCAGCGAAGCGAAGCGCAGGATCTTGAGCCGGGTGCGCCCCTCGCCGCCGTGGTAGCAGCGGCACTCCATCGCGGTCGCAAGCTCGTCGGCCCGACGGAACGCACTCACAAAGAGAGGGACCAAAATCGGCACCAGCGCCTTGGCGCGGCGCAGGAGATTGCCGGTTTCAAAGTCGGCGCCGCGCGCCTTCTGGGCGGAGATGATCTTGTCGGTCTCTTCGATCAGCGTCGGAATGAAGCGCAGGGCAATGCACATCATCATCGCCAGCTCATGAACGGGAACGTGCAGCTTTTTCAGCGGGCTGAGCAGCCGCTCCAGCGCGTCGGTCAGGGCAATGGGCGAGGTGGTGTAGGTCAGAAGGAAGGTGCCGCAAATCAGCAGCAGGATTCGCAGAACCATGAAAAAGGCCGTGCGCACGCCCTCGGAATAGATATGGATGAATTTCCACTCGAACAGGAGCCGCCCGCCCTTCGTATAGAACAGGTTCAGCACCGCCGTAAAGATGATGAAAATCAGCATGGGCTTCAAGCCCCGCGTCATGGCCTTGAAGGGAATGTGCCCGAGCAGCGTGACCATAACGAGGAAGGCCAGCACAAGAGCGTAGGAGACGTAGGACTTGGCCAGAAACAGGGTCACGATGTACAGAATCAAAACCAGAAGCTTCGTGCGCGGGTCCAGCCTGTGGATCACAGTTTTTCCGGGGAAGAACTGACCGAGGGTAATATCCTTCAGCATGGACGGCCCTCCTTCCACGCCGCCAGACAGCGGACGGCATAGCGCACGGTATAGACGTCTGCCGGGAGCTCCAGCCCCTTCTGCCGCAGCAGGCGGAAGACCGTGGTGACCTGCGGGACGCTCAGGCCCATCTGCACAAGCTCCTCCGAGCGGGTAAAGACCTCGCTCGGAGTGCCATCCATCGCCACGCCGCCGTGATTCATCACGATCAGGCGGCTGCAAAGGGCGGCAACCTCCTCCATCGAGTGACTGACCATCAAAACGGCGGCGTTCTGCGCCTGCTGATAGGCGCGGATATTCTCCAGAATGGAGTCCCGGCCCGCAGCGTCCAGACCGGCGGTGGGCTCGTCGAGAATCAGCACGTCCGGCTCCATGGCAATCACGCCCGCAATGGCGACCCGG
>CACXHI010000126.1 GCA_902767395.1 Oscillospiraceae bacterium | reverse complement strand
CAGACGTTGTCGAACTCGACGACGTTGTTCTCGTCCCGCATCTTGGTGGTGTAGCCGGCGGGGTCCTTGCCGATCTCCTCGCGGTCGTGCTCGAGCTTCTTCGTGATCTTGCGGTTGAACTTGGTGATGCGGCGGGATTCCTTGGCAGAAATGTAAGAGGTTTTCTTCTTCCCATTCTGCTCGGTCTCGGCGGGCTGAGAGGTTTTCTTCACTTCTTCATTCTTAGACATCTCAAAACCCTCCTTATCTCTTGGCCTTGGGGTCGAAGGCGTCACGCAGACCGTCGCCGACGAAGTTGAAGGCGATAACGGTGAAGCAGATCAGCAGACCCACGGGGATCCAAATGTACGCGTACTGCTCCATGGCAGATGCGCTGGCGACGGAGTTGATCATACTGCCCCAGGTGGCGAGGGGGTGCTTGACGCCCAGGCCGAGGAAGGACAGCGCGGACTCGGAAAGGATGGTGGAGCCCAGACCCATCGTGGCGGAGACGATCAACTGCGGCATGACGTTGGGAACCAGATGACGGAAAATGCGGCGGCTGGTCGGAAGACCGGTGGCCTCGGCGGCCGTCATGAACTCCTGCTCACGCAGGGAGAGGATCTGACCGCGAACCAGACGGGCAATGCCGGCCCAGCCCATGATACCCATGGCCGCCATCAGCACGAACAGTCGCACCGTCACGTCCATACGGGCAGCGTCCATCAGGGCGCCGACGATGATCATGATGGGCATGAAGGGCAGGCAGTAGAAAATATCGACCAGACGCATGACCAGATTGTCGATCCAGCCGCCGAAGAAGCCGGCCAGACCGCCCATGATGATGCCCAGGAAGCACTCGATGAACACGACCACGAAGCCGACCAGCAGGGAGATCCGGCCGCCGTACATGATACGGGCCAGAACGTCGAAGCCGTCGCCGTCGGTGCCGAGCAGGTGCTTGGAGGAGGGAGCTGCGAACTTGTCGATCAGGTAACGGGTCTGAGAAGCGGAGACCACATACTCACCGGTGGTGCGGAGCTTGATGGTCATGTGAGAATCCTCGTACTGGAGAACGCCGTCCTCGTCGTAGAGGTTCTTGCCCTTCTCGTCCTGCTTGGGGATACGGTACTCCAGCTGATCGTTGGTAGCGCCGGCTTCCATCATCTCAGCAACCTTGTCGCGGATCGCATTCTTGAGGTCAAGATCCATTGCATCGTCACCGTTGTAGCGCCGGACGACAACGTTGTTCAGCTCAGCATAGGGAGTGCCATCCTCGAGGGAGATGACAAACACGCCCTCGCGCTCGGTGGAGGGAGCGACGTTGAACTTGGCGTTGACAGGAACCGCGCCTTCGGGCACGGCCTCGCCGGTTTCTCCGGTCTCTTCCGCCGACTCGGTCTCAGGAGCAGGCTGCGTCTCCGCAGCCGCGGGATCTACTTCATGATGCTCGGCGCGCTTGGCGGCCAGCGCCTTTTCCACCTGCTGCTTCTGGAAGGCCTCGAGGTTCACAATGGCCTCGGCCTCAAAGGTGCCCTCGCCGTAAACAGCAGCCAGCGCAGCAGCCTTGAACTCGTTGCTCAGCGGCAGGGAGTTCACAACGGCGTCGAAGGCAAAGGTCGTGTAGACCATGAAAGGCTCGGCCTCACCGATCTCATAAACCTCATAGTCGTCGGTCGCGGGGGAGCTAAGCACATAGCGCTTCCCGTCCACCTCAATCAGATCACCGACCTTGGCTTCCTGCACCGCAGTCTCGAAGGCAGCGCTCAGGGCCGCACCGGTGTAACGAACGCCCTCGGAGGGCTCGGTAAAGATCTCGAAGGACTTGGTCGCGGAGCCGGGCTGGTAGGTGTAGGTCACTCCGCCCAGCTCGAAGGTCCCGTTCTTCTTGCCCTTACAGTTCTCGGTCACTGCCTGTTCGAAGTCGGCCCCAAGTGCCTCGCCCTCGTAGGACACAGCCTTCTTAATGCCGTCGTAGCTGGCAACCTTAACCATGCCGGAGCCAAAGGCCGCAACCTTCGTCGCGGAGAGCTGGGACAGGGCGTAGATGCCCTCGCCCTCCCGGTTGAGGAGGTAGACAAAGCCGTCATTGGCAACCTGCGTAAAGGTTTCCTTGCCGTCCTTGATCATCTGGGTGATGTTGGAATTGGTCTTGGCAATCGCGGCGCGGCTGGCAGAAATCTCGGGATTGAGCACGTAGCCGTTGTACTCGGTACGGACCTGCACGAAGGAATAGTCCGAAACCATCGGCTCATACTTGTACATCGTCTCGGCCTCGCCGTAGGGGAGCAGAAGCGGGCCGACAAAGGCGAAGAGGAACATGATCAACAGCACGACGGTGCCGAAGATTGCAAGGCGGTTGCGCAAAAAGCGCTTCATGACCTGACGCATGGGGGAAAGGACCTTGACGCGGGCGGTATCGCCCAGATCCATTTCCTTCTTTTCCTTGCCCTTGTTTTGGGCGGCGCGTTTTTTCAGGATCTCATTCAGATTATAAGAAGCCATAACCGCACCTCCTTAGGACAGACGGACGCGAGGATCGGCAGCCGCGTACAGGAGATCCGCCAGCAGGTTGCCGAGGAGCGTCAGAATGGAAACGAAGCCAAGGTAAAACATGGTGAACGGAATATCACCGACAACCATGGACTGATAGGATGCCTGACCGATTCCTTCCAGACCGAAGAGCTGCTCGGTGATGATGGCACCGGAGAACAGGGACACCAGAGAGCCGCCGAGAATGGTAATCAGAGGAATCAGGGTGTTGCGGAAAGCATGAGAGTAGATGACCTTATGCTCCGGCACACCCTTGGCGCGGGCCGTACGGATGTAGTCGGAGGAGAGCACCTCCAGCATGTTGGTACGGGTATAACGCATCAGACCGCCAATGCTGATGATGACCAAAGCGACGGCAGGCAGAACGAAGTGCTTTGCCACGTCGAGGAATTTTCCAAAGTCAGAAAGACTGTCGTGGATACGCGGGTCAATCATACCGGTCAGATCGAACCACTTCAGCTTGACCGCGAAGACCAGCTTCAAAACAGTAATCAGGAAGAAGGAGGGCATGGAAATGCAGACCATCGCAAAGACAGTCGCAAAATAGTCGGCAAAGCCATACTGCTTCCTAGCAGCATGAATGCCGAGGGGGATTGCAATCAGGATTTCAAAGAACATGACGACAACGTTCAGCGCAAAGCTGTACCAAATACGCGAGGAGAAAACCTCGGTACAGGGCATATTCCATTTCCAGCTATCGCCGAACTCGCCCTGAAAAGCGCTGCCGAGCCACGTAAAATAGCCCTTGATCAAGCCCTGATCCATGCCGTACTGCTTATTCAGATCGGCCAGCCAATCGTCGGCGCTCTTGGTTGCGCCGGGCTTGGTCGCAAGCTCAATCGCCTTCGTCTGAATGTAGTTGCCGGGCATAATGTACATCAGAGTATAGATGATGAGCATGACGAAGAACAGGATGATCACGCTGTACGCCAACCGTCGGAGGGAGTATTTCAGCATCTGAGATTCACCGTCTCTTTCATTTGTTTAACGCTAAGGAATGCCAAAGGGAGCGCCGATCAATCACGAAGAGGGATCGGCACTCCCTTTTTGAGGCGGGCGGAGGGACGAGCCCTCCGCCCGCAGAGATATGATACTGTGCGAAAAGGATGGAGATTAGTTCAGCTCGAGCGTGTAGATCTCAGCATCCCAAGGATAGAAAGGAGTCAGATCGCCGGGGAGGGTGTCAAGCTTGACACGCTCAGCGGAGAACAGGTTGGCGTCCTTTCTCTGGTACAGAGGCAGCTCAACGCCCCAGTCCATGATGATCTCAAGAGCCTCTTTGTACTCAGCCTTACGGTAAGCGTTGTCGGCGGAGACGCGGGCTTCCATGATGATGTCATCGAGGTCGTTATCCTTGATCTGGTAGTGGTTGGAGTTGGTTCCCTTGCCGTCAGCATTGGAGCTGTGGTAGGTCTGATACATGTCGGGGTCAGCAGAAGCCTGCCATGCAGCGGCCCACATCTCAGCGGTGTTGGCGTTGAGCTGAGCGTTCCAGACAGAACCGGTGACGTCGGCGATGGAGATCTCGAAGCCGATGGAGCGGAGGATTTCCTGCGCCTTGACAGCGATGCCGTAGGCGGGGTGATCCTGCTGGCCCATGCCGGGGATCATGATCTCGTAGGCGTTCTCAACAGACAGACCCTTGGCGCCTTCGGGAGCAGCGGTGACCTTGCCGTTCTCGACGGTGTAGCCGGCAGCCTCGAGGTAAGCCAGAGCGGCCTGCGCAGCGGCCTCATACTTCTGCTCCTCGCTCATGTCGTCGGTGTAGATGGCGGAGCCGTCCACAGCGGTGGAGTAAGCATTGTGGTAGCCCTCGTCGGTGGGACGGGGAGCGGCCCAGGAGGTGTTGGAGATGGGGTACTGAATCACGACAGCGCGGTCGCCGTAGTAGGAGGCGATAACGGTGTCACGGCAGATGGCCAGAACGGTCATCAGAGCCTTACGCAGGTTCTTGGACTGCTCGGAGGCAGCGTCGCCGCCGACGCAAACGAGGTTCGCGTTGCAGCCGAGGTAACCGTAGCCACGGTAGTCAACCAGCTCGGTGTCGATGACGTCACCGGAGAGCTCCTTGTTGGAGTTGGCTTCCTTGATGGCATTGACGGTGGTCTCGTTCAGGCTGGGAGCGGCAGCGTCAAAGGTGCCGGCCACAATGCCGGGAACGTACTCGGAGTCGATCGCGTACTGATACTTGACGTTCTTGATCTTGGGCTCGCCCATGAAGTAGTTGGGGTTGGCCTCGAGGGAGGCGACGTTGTTGGCATAGCCCTTGAAAACGTAGGGACCGCAGCCCATAGGCTCGGTGGTGTGCTCCTTGACGATGCGGAGGTCGCCCTTGGGGAAACCGAACTTGTGCGCCTCGTAGTCGTACTGGGAGGCGTCGCCGTAGTAGTGCAGAGGAGCAACGACAAAGCCCATCTCATAGATGGCCTTGGCGTCAAACTTGGTGCAGTGGACTCTCATGCTGTAGTCGCCGGTACGGATGACGCCGGAGATGTAGTCCGCGCCTTCACCGGTGGAGACACCGGCCATGTAATCAGCGCCAAGAGCGTTCTTGGCAAGCTGCAGACGGGTCAGGCCGTCGGCAGCCTCGGACTCTTCCGCCTCTTCGACGGAATCATAGGCCGCAACAATCGCGTCCCAGAAGTCCTTCGCAGTGGCGTCTTCCGCCAGATCCTCAAAGCCCCATTTGGCAGCCTTGGCAGCAACAGAGTCGCTCTCTTCGCTTTGGCCGTTGGCAACCAGATAGTCGAAAATCGCCTGTACAAAGGCCTCGGGGCCCTGCTCGTTGTAGTAGGTCCAGAGCTCATTGTACTGCTCCTCGGTGTAGAGGTCGTTGGCGGTGTAGCCGTCGGGACCGGCAGCGAGGATGACGTCGGCGCGAGGCTCCATGCCGGCGCGGTACTCCTTCATACCCTCGATGGGCACAGAGTACAGGGTGGAGGATCCGTCGTAGGTGGGATCGCAGGTGACGTAGATGCCGAAGATGACGTCGTCGATGGTGGCGGGCTGACCGTCGGAGAACTTGATGTCGTCACGCATGGTGATGTCGTAGTCCACGGTGCCGTCGTCGTTCTGAGTCACTTCGCAGTTGGCCATGGTGTTGTAGGTGTAGTCGGTGCCGTTGTAGGCGCGAACCACGCCGTTCATGCCGTCGAGGATGGGGTTGCCCTCACGGTCCAAGCCGAACAGATAGCCGGAAACCTTGTCCACAACCGTGCCGTCGTAAACGGTGGTGTAGAAGAAGGGGCTGAACTTCTGCTCCATGGAGCCGTTGGCAATGACGAGGGTATCGTTGGCGGGAGTGACAGGGGTGTCGCCGGTCGCGGGAGTCTCGCCGCTGGTCGCGGGGGTGGTGTCACCGTTGCCCGAGGTAGCGGGCGTGGTGTCCGACGCCGACTTGGTTCCGGTGGGATCGGTGGCGTCCTGGCAGCCGACAAACAGAGCGGCGACCATGGCAACGACCAACAGGAGCGCAAGCAGCTTCTTGACGTTGTGCATAATTTTTTCCTCCAATTATAATATTTATATTTAGCGACGCGGTTCCGCGCCGTAAATACCGAGGGGAGAGCAGAGGGTCATCACCTTGCCCGGAGGGGCAAGGTGCGGGGGGTGTTTTGCGCGCCATGGCGCGCGGGCCTTATTCGGAAACGATCGCCGTCTTGAGCACGGTGCGCAGACGAAAGACGAAAACGCTCACCACAGCCAGCGCCAGCGCATCGGCACAGTAGAGCGCCGTGGGAAGCCGGACGCCGTTGATCGCAAGCTGGGCCACCGTCGCGGCAAAGGACAGGACGGCAAGCACCATCAGGCCGAAGCTGAAGGCAGGAAGCCGGTTGCAGATCTGATCGCGCTGACGGAGGGTCATTTTCTCCGGCGCGGCGCGCAGACGAATCGCGCCCATCACCACGCCGAAGGCGGGGAAAACGTTAAAGGCCATCGGGATCAGCAGATAACGGCGTTCGCGGTCCATCACGTCGGAAAACCAGAGCAGCACCGCCAGCAGAAGCACCGCCGCAGCGGCGAGAACCAGATAGGATCGCTTGGCGCGGCGCATCGTCTCCGGCTCCGCCGTAAAGCGGTGGTAGGCGCCGACGTAGCTCGCAACGGGGGAAAGGCGTCCCTTCGCCGTCACGGTGGGCGTAAGCTGATAGTCCTTGAGATAGCGTTTGGAGCGCATCGCGTCCTCCTGTCAGAGCCGCTTTGTCATAGACAGACGAACCCTCATGATTGTTGCTCATAACATACCACAGAATCTCAAATTTTGCAATCACAATTTAACACTTTTTTCACAATTCCTGAGATTTGGGGATATTCCTATATTTTGAATAACCGGATATTTGCATGTTTGGTGGAATCGCGCGAAATTGATTGAGTAATCCCTGTAGTTTCATTGTTTTAGGGCTAAATATTCAGAATCTCCAATCGTCATTTTTCCGAATCTTTTGCATTTTTTGTATTTTTAGTCATATATTCAAGTTGAGCATACATAATCCGTACACAATCCGCAGACGGAGCGGGAGGCGGCATTCCTTTCCCCGTGCGTCATTCCGAGCGAGTCGAAGAATCCGTCCCCCTCCGTTTCGTTACGTGGGAACCGTGGCGCACTGGATGCGCGCCGCTACCGGGCGTGGGGAAGCGTGGCGCACTGGTGTGCGCCGCTACCGAGCGTGGGCGCGCATCGGCAGGCGCGAAAGGAGCGCCACTGCAGTTTCCTGCCCCGATCCCCTTCTCAAAGCGCCCGGAACACCTCGCCCAGCGATTCATGGAGGACGAGGTCGGCTTCGTTGTCGAAGGGGGTTTCGTCGCGGTTGATGAGAACCAGCCGACTGCCCCGGTAATAGCGGATCATGCCTGCGGCGGGCCAGACGGTCAGCGAGGTTCCCGCCACGATCAGCAGCTCCGCCTCGTGGATGGCCCGGGCGGCGCGCTCCATCACGTCCTGATCCAGACTCTCCTCATAGAGCACCACGTCCGGCTTGACGACGCCTCCGCAGTCGCAGCGGGGAACGCCCTTGCTGTGCTTGACGAACTCGGCGGAGTAGGCGCGGTGACAGCGGACACAGAAATTGCGCAGAACCGAGCCGTGCAGCTCCAGCACATTCCGGCTCCCCGCCTTCTGGTGCAGGCCGTCGATGTTCTGCGTGACCACGGCGGTCAGCTTTCCCTCCCGCTCCCAGCGGGCGAGGACCTTGTGCGTCACATTCGGCTCGAAGCCCAGCGGCAGCATCTTCTCCTTATAAAACTCGAAGAATTCCTCGGGCCGGCGTTCAAAAAAGGTATGAGAGATGATCGTCTCGGGCGGGTACTTATATTTCTGATTGTACAGGCCGTCCACGCTGCGGAAATCAGGAATCCCGCTCTCCGTGGATACCCCCGCCCCGCCGAAAAAGACGATGCGTTGGGCCTCATCGACCCAGGTTTTCAGCGTATCGAGCTTGGAATTCATGGTCTTCCTCCTCCAGTTCCTTGAGAAACTTCTTCTCGGCCTTTGTTTTGTCCGGCAGGCGGAGCTTGGCAAATAGGTCGGGGCGACGGTGCATCGTGCGCAGGATCGACTGCTTGCGCCGCCAGCGGGCCACCTTCTCATGGTCGCCCGAGGTCAGGATCGGGGGCACAGGCCGGTCGT
>CACXHI010000125.1 GCA_902767395.1 Oscillospiraceae bacterium | reverse complement strand
CCGTGGGCGCCAACAAGAACTCCATCAAGATCATCGGCGACAACACCGACCAGTACGTAAAGGCGTATTTTGAATACGACACCAAGAAGTCCGGCGGCGTGACCAAGAGCCACCTGCGCTTCGGACACAACCCCATTCTCTCCACCTACTACGTGACGATGGCGGACTTTGTGGCCTGCCACAATGAGAGCTACGTCAAAAAATATGACATCGTCAACGAGATCAAGCCCAACGGGACCTTCCTGCTGAACACCGTCTGGGAGGGCGAGGAGCTGATTGCCAACCTGCCCAACAAGCTCAAGCGCATTCTGGCCCAGCGCCACATCAAGTTCTATACGATCAACGCCACCAACATCGCGGCGGAGATCGGCCTCGGCAACCGCACCAACACCGTCCTGCAATCCGCCTTCTTCAAGCTCTCCGGCGTTCTGCCCATCGACGACGCCGTGCGCTACATGAAGGACGCCATTACCAAGACCTACGGCAAGAAGGGCGAGAAGGTTCTGAACATGAACTACACCGCCGTGGATCGCGGACTGGACGGCATCGTGGAGCAGGTGGTGGACCCCGCGTGGGCAAACCTGCCTGACGAGGCGGTTGTCGTCAACGAGAACCAGCCCGACTACATCAAGAATATCATGCGCATGGTCAATGACCAGAAGGGCGACCAGCTCCCGGTCAGCACTTGGAAGGATCTGGCGGACGGCACCGTGCCGATCGGCACCTCCAAGTATGAAAAGCGCGGCTTCGCCGCCTTCGTGCCCGAATGGGACGCCTCCAAGTGCATCGGCTGTAATATGTGCTCCTTCTACTGCCCGCACGCCGCGATTCGTCCCTTCCTGCTGAATGCGGACGAGGTTGCTGCTGCCCCCGCCTCCTATGCTACCAACGAGGCCAAGGGCAAGGGCTTCGAGGGCCTGCGCTACCGCCTGCAGGTCGATCCACTCGACTGCACCGGCTGCGGCACCTGCGTCACGGCCTGCCTTGCCAAGGAGAAGGCCCTGAGCATGAAGCCCATCGCCAGCCAGCTTCCCGAGGCGGCCAACTGGGAGTTCAGCCTGACGCTGAGCGAGAAGAAGAACCCGATGGATAAGTTCTCCACCAAGGGCAGCCAGTTCGAGCAGCCGCTGCTGGAGTTCTCCGGCGCCTGCGCCGGCTGCGGCGAGACCGCCTATATGAAGCTGCTCACCCAGCTCTACGGCGACCGCATGATCGTTGCCAATGCCACCGGCTGCACGCAGGCTTGGGGCTTCTCCATGCCGAGCTATCCCTACGCTACCAACAGCCGCGGCCACGGCCCCGCGATTTCCAACTCCCTGTTTGAGAACAACGCCGAATACAGCCTCGGCATGGTGCTGAGCGTCCAGCAGCAGCGTCTCGCGCTGGCGACCAAGGCCCGCGAGTATCTGGCCGATGCGAAGGACGAGAACCTCAAGACCGTGCTGGAGAACTGGCTGGCGGGCTACGAGGACGACGAGAACGCCCGCGCGCTGGCCGACGCCGTGCTGACCGCGCTGGAGAAGACCTCCGACACCGGCGAAGCGGTGGCGTATATGAAGGACAACAGCGAGCACTTCGTCCGCAAGAGCATGTGGATGTACGGCGGCGACGGCTGGGCCTATGACATCGGCTACGGCGGTCTCGATCACGTCCTTGCCTCCGGTATCGACGTCAACATCCTCGTCGTGGACACCGAGGTTTACTCCAACACCGGCGGACAGGCCTCCAAGGCGACCCCGGTCGGCGCGGTTGCCCAGTTCGCGGCCGCCGGCAAGAGAACCGGCAAGAAGGATCTGGGTATGCTCGCGGCCGAGTACGGCAACGTGTACGTCGCCTCCATCGCGCTGGGCGCCAACCCCAATCAGGCGATCAAGGCCATCAAGGAGGCCGTCCAGCACAAGGGCCCGTCCCTGATTATCGCCTACGCGCCCTGCATCAACCACGGCATCGTCAAGGGCATGGGCTACTCCACCGAGGAGGCCAAGCTGGCGGTCAACAGCGGCTACTGGTTCCTGTACCGCTACAGCCCCGCACTGAAGGAAGCCGGGAAGAACCCCTTCCAGCTCGACAGCAAGGAACCCTCCATGCCGATCGAGGACTTCCTCAACGGTGAGGTGCGCTACGCCTCCCTGCGCAGAAGCTTCCCGGACGAGGCCGACGCGCTCATGGAGCAGGCCAAGCAGTTCAGCGCCGCGCAGTACAGCAAATACCGCAAGCTCGCGGAGAACTAAATCCGTTTTTCATGACACAACCGGGAAGTCGGCAACGGCTTCCCGGTTGTGTTGTTGAGGCTCCGGTAAGACCCCTGCCGGCGTCCCCCGAAAAAAACTTGCATCTCGGCTCGGATTATGGTAATATATAAAATCAGGAACACAATGGGGGGTGAAGCCATGCAGGCGCTTCTGGGCAACGAAGGGCTGAAAGCCGGTCTTGCTTCGGCTTTTTCCTCCGGAAAGCTCTCCCACTGCTACCTGATCACCGGCCCGGTCGGAAGCGGCAGACACACCCTTGCCGCAATCCTCGCCGCCGCGATGGAATGCACCGCCGGGAGCCGCCGCCCCTGTGGGGTCTGCCTCGCGTGCAGAAAGGTACTGGATCAGGTGCATCCCGACGTGATTACCGTGGATGAGCCGGGAAAGAAAACCGTCAGCGTGGAGACGGTGCGCAGAGCCAGAGCCGACGTCTACATTCGACCCAACGAGGGCCTGCGCAAGATCTACGTCTTCCCCCGTGCGATGGATATGAATGCGGCGGCCCAGAACGCGCTGCTGAAGGTCATCGAGGAGCCGCCCGACTACGCCGCGTTTCTTCTGCTGGCGGAGAGTGCGGAACAGCTCCTTCCCACGATCCGCTCCCGCGCCGTCCTCCTGCGGCTGTCCCCACTCTCCGAGACGGTCGGACTCGAGGCGCTCAAGCGTCGGTTCCCTGACCGGCCGGTGGAAGCGCTGCGCGATGCGTGGACGCGCTCCGGCGGCTTTCTGGGGCAGGCGGAGGCAATTTTGACCGAACATGCGGCCCTTGCGCCGGAAACCCTGCGCTTTGCCGACTGCTTTGCCCGCCGCGACCGGCTGGGTCTGACGGAGCTGCTGGTGCCGATGGAACGGATGAAGCGCGAACAGCTCCAGCCGCTGCTGCTCCAGTGGGCGGAGATCCTGCATCAGGCCATGCTGGTGCGCGCCGGGCTGACCGGCGCTTGGGAGACCGCGCGGCAGATCGGACACAGCCGCACCACCGCCGATGCCCTCCATGCTCAGCAAAGCCTGCGCCGTGGGGCGGAGCTGCTGGGCGGCAACGTCAGTCCCGGCGCAGTCTGCGGCGCGCTTCAGGTCTGGCTGGATGAAACAAACTGAAAACCAACGACACCGAAAAGGAAGCTTTTATGAATTACGATTACGAAAAGGAACAAGAAACCGAACAGGCGCAGAATTCCGATGCGCCTGCGGCAGCACCCACACCGGAAGCGGCTCCCGTGCAGGAGCCCATGCCCGCGCTGACTGCCGTTTCCGCCAAAAAGAAGGCGCCCCGGCTGAACGCCGCGCCCGCTGCCCCCTCTGCGCTGCCCGCCCCGCCTGCCGTCCCCTCCACGCCGCCCGTCACGCCGGCGGCGGAGCCGGTCGAGCCGGCCAGTGACCAGCCCGCGCCGTCGCCCGATGAGCGCGTCCCGGTCTGCGACGTGCAGTTCCGCGCGGGAAGTAAGATTTATTTCTTTGATCCTGCGGGGCTGACGCTGAAAAACGGCGACCATGTGATTCTCGATACCTCCCGCGGCGCGGAATACGGCTACTGTGTGATCGGCAACCACCGGATTGCCCGGCGGGAGTTGGTGCAGCCGCTGCGCCGCGTGCTGCGGATCGCAACTGCCGTGGACGAGCGGATCAAGGAGGAGAACGAGAAGAAGGAGAAGGACGCCTTCGCCTTCTGCCTGAAAAAAATCGAGGATCTGGGGCTGGATATGCAGCTCGTTTCTACCGAATGCGCGTTTGACGGCAGCAAGCTGCTGTTCTTCTTCACCGCAGACGCGCGGGTGGATTTCCGCGAGCTGGTGCGGATTCTGGCCTCCAATTACCACACCCGAATCGAGCTGCGTCAAATCGGCGTGCGCGACAAGGCCAAGATGCTCGGCGGTTTGGGCATCTGCGGCCGGCCCTTCTGCTGCGCCAGCTTTTTGGAGGACTTCCAGCCCGTCTCGATCAAAATGGCAAAGACGCAGAATCTGAGTCTGAACCCCACCAAGATTTCCGGCACCTGCGGGCGGCTGATGTGCTGCCTGAAATACGAGCAGGATTCCTATGAGGATCTGATCAAAACCAGTCCCAAGGCGGAATCCTTTGTGGATACTCCGGATGGACGCGGCACGGTGACCGCCGTCAACCTGATGCGGCAGAGCGTCACCGTCCGTATGGAGAAGGATGAGAGCGAGCTGCGTAGCTATCGCAACAGCGATATCCTGGTGCTTCGCAGCGGCAAGGCCAAGAAGAACGATCCTCCCATTCCCGAGGATCTTGCGCCCATCTCCGGACGGCGCGAGGAGGGGCAGGGCCGTGAGCGCTATTCCCGGCTCGAGCAGCGCCTGACAGTGGAGCTGGACGAGGCCGCGCAGGCCGAGGCTGCGCCCGAAGGCACCCGGGAAAGCCGCCAGAACCAGCGGCAGAACCGCCGGGAGCGGAGCGAGGAGAATCAGACGGCCCGCCGTCCGCGCCACGAACGAAAGCAGGAGAATCCTGCGGCGCAGACAGAAAAGCCCGACGTATCCGCAGTAAAACAGGAAAGGCAGGAGAGGCCGGAAAAATCGGAGAAGCGGCAGGATACCCATCCCCGCCGGAAGCAGAACCGCCCCGCCGAGAAGAACGGGGAAGCGGCAGAGCGTACCGAGGCGCCCGTGCGGACCGAGCGAAATGACCGCCAACAGGCATCCCGTCAGCAGCGCCGCCGCCAGCAGCAGGGCAAGCCCGAGGCAAAGGTCCCGCAGCCCGAGCTGGCCCGCCGCGTCGCCCCCGAAAAGCGGCCCGAGGAGCAGAACGGCCCCAAGCCCGAGGGTGCAAAGAAGCCCAACAACCGCCGCTACTACCACAACCGCAAGCCGAAGGGCTGAACCCCCAAAAAACAGGCAATCGGAGTTTTTCGCTCCGATTGCCTGTTTTTGCCCTTTACTTAGAACGCCCACTTGCCTTGACGGAAGATGGGGACGGTCTTGCCGTCGCGGGTGACGGCGTCGATGTCCAAGCCTTCATAGCCGATCATGAAATCGACGTGGATCATGGACTCGTTGATGCCGAGCCGACGGCACTCCTCGAGGCTTTTGTTTTCAAAGTCCTTGATCGTGTCTGCGAAGCCTCTGCCCATTGCCAGATGGCAGGCGGCGTTCTCGTCGAACAGGGTTTCGTAGAACAGCAGGCCGGATTCGGAGATCGGGGAATTCACGGGAACCAGCGCGCACTCGCCCAGATAGGCCGCGCCCTCGTCCATGGTCACCATCTTCTCCAGAAGGGCCTGATTCTTCTCGGCCTTCACCTCGACGGCCTTGCCGTTCTCGAAGCGAATGGAGAAGTTCTCAATGAGCTGGCCCTGATAGGACAGGGGCTTGGTGGCGTAGACAATGCCCTCGGCCTTGCCGCGCATGGGGGAGATGAAGCACTCTTCTGTCGGCATGTTGGGATTGAAGACCACTCCGTTCTTGAGGGTCTCGCTGCCGCCGCAGAACCTTCCTT
>CACXHI010000124.1 GCA_902767395.1 Oscillospiraceae bacterium | reverse complement strand
CTGCTGCGGAATGCAGGAATCCGGCATTCTCGACAAGCGGCTCTGGCAGCATTTGACCGGTCTGTATTTTCAGGCCGTCGGGGACGGCGACCGAAAAACCCACTGCGGCGGATAAATGGAATTGACAACCGGCGGCATTCTGTGGCATAATAGGGGCAGAAAAGGATTCGCCCGCGCGGCCTTGTGGGGCGCGGACGCGAAAGAACAGGAGAGCTGCCATGAACGCCATGCTGCCAAGACCGAAGTTTTGGGCCGAAGCCGCCGAACAGAAGCAAACCAGATTCACCCTGATCGGAGAGCTGTTTGTTTTTCTGGTTCTGACCTATCTTTCCGCAATGGGACAGAGCCTCCTTTTTGCCATTCCGGTCGCCCCGTGGCTCCTCTCGCAGCGCTCTGCGCAGATCATGTCGTCCGTCACCTCCGGGGAACTGGAGTCCGTTCTGCACAAGCTGCTTCTGACCATGCCGGATTGGGTGCTGCTGTGCGCCCTCTTTGCCTATGCCTCCATGGGCGCTGTGGCGATCTTCTATTGCCGCCGCTTCCAGAGAAGGACGCTGGCCTCCATGGGGCTGCGGGGCAGGCCGCTGGCGGATGCCGCTCTGGGCTTCGCCGTGGGGCTGCTTCTGTTCGGCGCGGTTCTGGCGCTGGGCACGGGACTCGGCGGGTTCCGGCCGCGCTTCGGGGCCGTGGCCGACGGCGCGTGGCTGCCGGTGCTCGGCGCGATGCTGGGCTGTCTGGTGCAGGGCGCGGCAATGGAGCTGCTGGTTCGCGGCTATTTTGCTCCGTCGGTGGGCGCACGGATTCCGGTTCCCTATGCGCTGCTGTTCTCCACGCTGGTTTCGTCGCTGTTTCAGGGAAGATACGCTGGCGTGGACACGGTGGAGGGGGTCAACGTCTTCCTGCTCGGGCTGGTTTTGGGCGTGTGGGTCATCAAGCGGGGCAATCTCTGGGGCGCCTGCACCCTGCACGGCGCGTGGCTCTTTGCCGCGAACTTCCTGTTCAGCTTTGCACCGCCGGATCAGCACGAGGGGCTCTATCTCCTGCGCGTGGATACCGACGCCTATCGGACGCTCCTGACCGGCGGAAACGCCGGGCCGCAGGGCAGTCTCTGCGCCACGCTGGTGCTTCTGGCGGCGCTGGCGCTGGTGCTGGCACTGCGGGCAAAGGATGCAGCTCCGCTCCCGCCGCAGCAAAATGAACGCACCGAGAATAATTTGTAAACTTTTTTTGCAGCCGCTTCCATTTTTGAAAACCTCTGCTATAATGCAGTCAACGAGGAACAATCACCCCACCGACACAGATCGAAAGGAGAATTTACGATGGCATGGAATGACAGTCTGGAAGCTCTGAAGGGCCTTATGGCGGACGCGGCACAGGCAGCCGCCCGCATGACCAAGAGCGCAGCCGCCGTGACCAAGTCCAACATCGGCCTTCTCACGGAGCAGGAGAAGCTGAAGAAGGCCTATCAGGAGCTTGGCAAGCTCTACTACCGTGATTACATCACCGGCGAGGAGCCGGACGACGCAGAGTATCTGCCCCTGTGCGAGGCCATTACGGAGGCCACCAAGTCCATCGACGCCCTGCGCGGCGATCTGGAGGACGTCAAGGCCGCCTTTGTCCGGCCTGTCAGGGAGGAAGCGCCTGCCGAGGAGCCCGATCTGGAGGCCGAGCTGACCGAGCTGGATCAGCAGCTCAACGAGCTGGATCAACAGCTCAGCGCAATGAATCAGAAAGCTGATTCGCTGGGCGAGAAGCTCGAGCAGACGGCGGAGGAGGTCAAGGGCGTGGTGTTCGAGGTCGTGGAAGACCGAAACGAGAACCCCGACGCGCCCAAGCCCGAGGAATAAGGATCCAGTGAACTATGGCCCGCGACGTGCTTTTCAGCACGTCGCGGGCCGTGAACTGTCTAACAGACCGTCTACCCATTTCCGAGTTGAAAATGGAAAGGTGAAAATTGAAAATGGACGTGGGGGTTCAGCTTTTTTCACACGCTGGGTCCCCTTGAAGACTCAACGACGCTTGCCGCCCCGTCCGCCGGGGAAGCCGCCTTCGCCGCCGCCCATGTGCGTGCCCATGTCGGAGACGTTGACGCCGGAGGCGTCCACGCGGTCGGCGGCGTTCTGCTCGGTGGTTTTCGTCGCCAGCGCGCCGTCGAGCTGGGCCCGGACGCTCTGCGCGCGAAGCAGGCAGACCTGTCGAAGAGCTTCCACGGCCTTGTCGAATTCCTCCACGGTGTAGAACGCCGTGGGGTCTTTTTCTACGTAGGGCCGCAGCAGGGCGGAAAGGCTGTCCAGCTCCGCCTCGAACGTTCCGTTTTCAAAGTAATCCCTCAAAAGCTGATCGAAGATCTGATGGTACTGTGTGAGATAGGCTTCGCCCGCCGCGATCCACGCCCACATGGGACGCTGCGCCTCCGTCGGGCCGTTGAGCGGGGAGTCGATCCCGGTGTTGATCAGCGCCGTGGCGTCGGACGTGGCCATCGGACCTTCGGTCCCGTCGGGCCTGCCGGATGGATCGGCTTCTCCGCCTTTCCCGGTCTCGTCGGGTCTGCCGAATTCGTCGGGTCTGCCCTGCCCGCCGGGACCGCCGCCTCCGAAAGCACCGAAGGCCAGATTGTAGTCCCACGGCAGCATCTCCAGCTTTCCGTCCTTCTCATACAGGAAATAGTTGTGGAGCATGTTCCCGGTATAGCTGTCATAGTTCAGAACGAAATTATGGACGGCAAAGTAGCGGATAATCTCGTCGGTGTTCAAATGCTGCTCCAGCGACGTGCCCTCGGAGAGCGCCTTCAGCGCCGCTACCACCCGTTGCTGATCCGTTTCGTCGGCGTCTGTCTCGGCGTTGTCAAAGATGTCGGAGTAGTTGTCCAGCGCGTCGCCGTTGTAGGCCAGATCCGCGCCCTTGGAGTTCTCCCCGGAGCCGCCGGGTCCGGCGGGTCCGCCGGGGAAGCCCCCCCGTCCGCCGGGGAAGCCGCCCTGCCCGTTGCCGTCAGGCGGCGTAGGCATCTGGCCGTTGTTCCCTCCGCTGGGCGGTGCGGGCATTTGGCCGTTGCCTGCTCCGTCCGGGGGCGTGGGGTTCTGGCCGTTGCTGTCTCCGTCAGGTGGCGCTGGGGCTTGCCCGTTGCCGGCTCCGTTGGAGGGCGTCGCGCCGCTGCTGCCGTCGGGCGGTGTGGAGAACTGTCCGTTGCCGCCTCCGTCCGGGGGCATGGGAGGCTGGCCGTTCTGACCGTGCTTTCCGGCTTGATCCAGCTGCTCCGTCTCGGGCTTGTAAACCACGCCCTCCCCCTCGTTCGTCCGCGCCATCCACGCCTCGCTTACGTCCTCAATGGCAATGTAGAGACCGTGGTCCGCTCCGTTGACCGTGAGCCATACGAAGCTGGTCAGCGGGGCCTCGACCCCGGCGCGGCGGAAGAGCAAATAGCTTAGGCAGTCCTTCAGATACGTGGCGTCCGCGTAGAGATTGTTCAGACTCAGCTTGTTTAACCCGTGATAGGTCTGTCCCTTGTTGTACTTGCCGAAATCCAGCTTAAAGCTGTAGCGGTCGCTGTCCGGGTTGGAGGCGACGAAGGAGAGGCTGGTATTGCCCTTCGTGGCAAAGGAGACCTGCTCCACGGTTTCCCCGTCGATGACCACGTCGGTCCGGTACTTGGTCTTGCTCAGAGGATTCTGCCGCAGGTCGGCCCAGTCCTCTTCGGAGATCGTCACGTCCACCGTGTGAACGCGGTCTGTTTCAAACAGCCCGTTGTAAACCGAACCGTCCTCCGCCGTCGGCTCCGTGGCCTCGGCCTGCCCGACCGTTTCGGTCTGTGCGGTCTGCTGCGCCGTGGCTGCAGTGCCTTCGGCCTGCGCAGGGGGGTCGGCTGTGCTGTCCGGGCTCTTTGTTTCCGTCTGCCCGCAGGCTGCCAGCGACAGGGCCAGCGCAAAAATCAGCCCCAGACAGAGCAGCCGCCGGATCGATTGCTTCATAGAAATCCCTCCTTAAATTCGATTCTGCCTTTATTATACCCCGCAACCTTAAAGAGACCTTAGGCCACACCGCACAATACCCCGCACACATCCTGTTTGCTGAAGCTTTCGTCAGATCGCTCAACAATCCCCGGAAAGCCGAAAGGCTTCCCTGCGGTGTCGGAACGATCTGACGAGAATTCCGGCGGCGCAAGCTGTACGTCAGAATTGTGCGGTGTTCATCCGAAAACGCGGATCGGGACGGCAGCACCGTCCCGATCCGCGTTTCGTTCTGTCAAATGAGACTCTGATAGAGCGCGATGTACTTCTTCGCCGGCTGCGTCCAGGAAAAGTCAACGGACATATCGGACTTTGCCAGCTTCGCCCAAGCCTCGGGCGTGCCGTAATAGTCGCTCAGCGCGCGGTCAATTGCGCCGAGGAAATCGTCGCCGTTGTAGCTCTGGAAGGTATAGCCCCGGCCCTCGCCGGTTTCGGCGTTGTAGGGGGGGACGGTGTCCCGCAGACCGCCGGTGGCGTTGACGATGGGAACCGTGCCGTAGTGCATGGCAATGAGCTGACTCAGCCCGCAGGGCTCGGACTTCGAGGGCATGAGATACATATCGGAGCCTGCGTAGACGCGGGAGGCCAGCGCGGAGTCAAAGCGCAGATTCATCGAGAATTTGCCGGGGTATTCGTTTGCAACCGACAGCAGGGCGTGTTCGTACTTGGCCTCGCCCGTGCCGACAATCACCAGCTCCAGATCGCGCTCCAGCAGCCGCCGCAGAATGTAGCAGAGCAGATCGATGCCCTTGTGGGAGGCCAGCCGCGTCACCATCGAGAGAATCGGCGCGTCGGTCTGCGCAAGTCCCAGCTCCTTCTGCAGCGCCCGCTTGCAGACCTGCTTCCCCGCAAAGGTCTCGGCGGTGAAGGGCTGGACGAGGGCGGCGTCCGCGCCGGGGTTATAGACCTCGGTGTCAATGCCGTTCGTAATGCCCTTCAGCCGGTCGCCCTTGGCAGCCAGAATGCCGGACAGCCCGTGGGCGAAGTAGGGGTAGCGCAGCTCCACGGCGTAGTTCTCGGAGACGGTGGTGACCAGATCGGCCTTAAGAATGGCGGCCTTCATAAAATTCACGCAGCCGTCATAGGCGCACACGCCGCGCCAGCAATCGTCCAGCCCCAGCACCTCGTTGAAGAACTCCGCGCCCATCTTGCCCTGATACTCGACGTTGTGGATGGTGAAGACGGTTTTCGCGTCCGGCAGGCAGTGGCGGAACTCGGCGTCCAGATAGACCGGAACGAGGGCGGTCTGCCAGTCGTGGCAGTGCAGAATCTCGGGCCGCAGCTCCAGCCAGTTGATTGCAGCCAGTACCGCCTTGGAGAAGTAGGCAAAGCGCTCGCCGTCGTCGTAGAAGCCGTAGAGGCCGTCGCGGCAGAAGTAGTATTCATTGTCGAGGAAATAGACCGCCGGTCCCTGCTCCTGCATCAGCCGAAACAGGCCGACGTATTGCTGCCGCCACGTCAGATTGATCGTGAAGGAGGTGAGCAGCTCGACTTCGTGCGCGGGATTGTACTTGATGGATTTGTAGTAGGGGAGGAACAGAGAAATCTCATGCTCCCCTGAGCGGGCAAGCTCTGCGGGCAGAGCCTGCAGTACGTCCCCGAGGCCGCCCGTCTTGACGAAGGGGGCGGCTTCGGAGGCAATCATGGCAATTCTCATACGACATCCCCCCGGTTGAGAATGACTGGATGCTCCAGCGTTCCGATCAGCTTCTTGCCGGAGCTGATCTTGACGTCCTTATCCAGAATGCAGTATTCCAGCTCCGCGCCGATGCCGATCTCGCAGTTCGACATGACGACGCAGTTTTTCACCGACGCGCCGGTGGAGAGCTTGACGCCCCGGAAGAGCACGGAATTGCTGGCCGTGCCGAGCAGCTTGCAGCCGTCGGCCACAATGCAGTCGTCCACCTGAGAGTTCTCACCGTAGTAGGTGGGGATCTGATCGCGCACCTTCGTGTAGATGGGCAGCTCCTCCCGATACAGGTCGTGGCGTACCGCACGGCGGATGATGGCCAGATTGTTGCGGAAGTATTCCTCGGGCGACTCGTTGAACAGCGCCGCGTGGCGGCACTCGAAAGCGCCCACGGAGATCTTGTTGTCGAGCCAATCCTGAAGGATGAATTCCCGCTCAAAGCGGAACCGGTTGTGACTGACGCATTCTCTGGCGGAGGAGAGGAGCAGATCCTTGCGCATGATGAACATGCCCATCGAGGCCTGATACGTCTCGGGGGCGGCAAAATCCACCGCCATGTCCGCGATTTCGCCGTCCGCGTCCAGCCGCACGCCGAGATCCAGCTGCTTCACGCCGTTGGCGACGCCGGATTTGACCACCACCGTCACGTCCTTCCCGGAGGCAATGTGCGCGTGGACGACCTCCTCCAGATTGAGCGCGCAAATCACAGCGGCGTCGGCAAGGATGATATACTCCTCCTTGCTGCGCTCCAGATGGCTGGCGCTGGCGGTATAAATCGCGTCCAGCTTGCCCCGGAAGGTGCGGGATTCGCCCATCGAATAGGGGGTGATGAATTCCAGGCCGCAGTCCTCCAGCTTCAGATCCCATTCCTCGCCGGAGCCGATGTGGTTCATCAGGCTCTGGAAGTTGTACTGGGTGACGATGCAGATGTGGCGAATCCCGGCGTTGGACATGTTCGACAGGGTGAAGTCGATCTGACGGTAACGTCCGCCGTAGGGAAGCGAGGCCTGCGTGCGTTTATTGGTGAGCTGCCCCAGAGAGGAGTCGTAAATGTTTGCAAAAACAAGGCCCATTACGTTTTTCATAGTCTATTACCTCCTGCCTCAGATGACTTCGCCGGGCTTGACGACCTGATTGACCTCGATGACGTGATCCTTGCCGACCACGGAAATCTGCCGCGCCTGTTCGTCGCGGAAGGCTCCGCCGACCACGGCCCCGGAACGCACCACGCAGTTTTCTCCCACGATCGCGTTGCGGATGATGACGCCCTCCTCGATCACCACGTTGGGCATGATCACAGAGTCCTCAATCACCGTGTTCTGGCCGACCTTGCAGCCGGTGGAGACGACGCTGTGCCGGACCGTTCCGTAGATTTCACAGCCCTCGGAGATCAGACAGTTGACGTTTCTGGAGTGGGAGTCGATATAAGAGGCGGGCAGGGCGTAGTTCCGGGCAAAAATCGGGGCGGAGCCGTCGCCGTAGAGGTTGAATTCCGGGTCGGTCCCCAGCAGATCCATGTTGGCCTCCCACAGCGAGGAGATCGTTCCGACGTCCTTCCAATAGCCCTCGAAGGCGTAGGCGTAGAGCTTGTGGCCCGCGTTCAGGATGGCGGGGATCACGTTCTTGCCAAAGTCGTTGTCGGAATCGGGGTTCTCCTCGTCCTCCATCAGGAACTTCTTGAGAATGCTCCATTTGAAGACGTAAATGCCCATCGAGGCGTTGTTGGATTTCGGCTGCCTGGGCTTCTCCTCAAATTCATAGATCGAGCCGTCGGGGTTGGTGTTCATGATGCCGAAGCGGGAGGCCTCCTCGATGGGCACCTGCCGCACGGCGATGGTCACGTCGGAGTCGTGCTCCTCATGGAAACGGATCATCTTGGCGTAGTCCATCCGGTAGATGTGGTCGCCGGAGAGAATCAGCACGTTTTCCGGCTCATAGCGTTCGATGAAGGCAAGGTTTTGATAAATCGCGTTCGCCGTACCCTTGTACCACTCCGACTTCTTCGAGCGGGCGTAGGGCGGCAACACCTGCACGCCGCCGTGGGAACGGTTCAGGCCCCAGGGCTGTCCGTTGCCGATATACTCGTTGAGCTCCAGCGGCTGATACTGGGTCAGAATGCCCACCGTGTCAATGCCGGAGTTGACGCAGTTGGAAAGCGGAAAGTCGATGATGCGGTACTTGCCTCCGAAGGGAACGGCGGGCTTGGCGGTGTTTTCCGTCAGAACCAGAAGACGGCTGCCCTGACCACCGGCCAGCAGCATGGCGACGCAGCGCTTTTTTTGAAAAGTCATGGTGTTTGAATCTCCTTTATCCTTTATTCAATATTCAGTTATTCAAGGTTTGATGCAGCGGATTTGGTTTTTCGTTTTGCGCTTCTG
>CACXHI010000123.1 GCA_902767395.1 Oscillospiraceae bacterium | reverse complement strand
TCGCTGCGGACGAAGCCCGCCTTGTAGTCCTTGGCCCTTTTGACCATGGCAGCCTCGCTCTCGACAGACTGGGAGCCAAAGATGAAGGAGACGCCGCCCTCAGTCGCCAGCGCCACGGCAAGCCGATCATCGGAGACGGCCTGCATAATGGCGGAAACCAGCGGGACGTTCAAACTGATTGCAGGCTCCTCGCCCCTGCGGTGTTTTACCAGAGGCGTGCGAAGACTGACGTTGGCGGGAACGCATTCTGCAGAGGAATAACCGGGAATCAACAGATATTCGTTAAAAGTACGGGAGGGTTCAGAAATAAAAGTTGCCATGTTTTTGCGCTCCTTTGCTTTCGGTTTGGTCGTTGTTTGCCAGACTCCGGCACTCAGACAGCGCCGCGGAAGTATTCCACCGCCGCTTCAAAGAGGTGGCTGTCATAATCGCCGGGGACGTTCCGGTACAGTCCGGCGCCGACGCGCTCGCTGTGACCCATCTTGCCCAGCACACGGCCATCCGGCGAAGTGATGCCCTCAATGGCAAGCACGGAGCCATTGGGATTGAAGTGAAGATCGTCTGTCGCATTTCCGTTAAGATCCACGTACTGCGTGGCAATCTGGCCCTTCTCCACCAACTGACGAAGCAGGGACTCGGGACAGATGAAGCGGCCTTCCCCGTGGGAGATGGGGACATTGACCACGTCACCGACGTGCAGCTTGGCGAACCACGGAGACTGATTGGAAACGATCCGGGTGCGCACGATGCGCGACTGGTGTCTGCCAATGGTGTTAAAGGTCAGCGTCGGGCTGTTCTCATCGGCGTCGATAATTTTCCCGTAGGGAACCAAGCCCAGCTTAACAAGGGCTTGGAACCCGTTGCAGACGCCGAGCATCAGGCCGTCGCGGCGCTCCAGCAGCTCCGTCACGCCCTCACGAATCGCAGCGTTGCGGAAGAAGGCTGTGATGAATTTTCCGCTGCCGTCCGGCTCATCTCCGCCCGAGAAGCCGCCGGGAATGAACACGATCTGCGACTGATGCAGCAGCTCCGCAAAACGGTCCACGGACCGGCGGATGCCGTCGGCGGAGAGGTTGTTGACCACCAGAATCTCCGCCTCGGCCCCAGCGTCACGGACTGCCTTGGCACTGTCGTACTCACAGTTCGTGCCGGGGAAGGCCGGGATCAGGACCTTGGGACGGGCACATCGAACGGCGGGGGCAACCCGCTTCTCCGCATGGAAGCAGAGGTTGGGAAGCTCCTTCACAGGCTGATCCAGCCCGCAGGGATAGACGGACTCCAGACAGTGCTCCCACGCATCTTGCAGAGTCCGCGCCGCAACGCACGCGCTGCCAAGGACGAAAGAGGGCTCGGAACTGACCGTGCCGATTGGCTTCGCATCAGCAATGGGCTCGGTAATCTCCGCAAGGAAGGATCCGTACTGCCTGCCACGAAGCTCGGAAACAGTCAGATCCTCCGCAAAGCGGAAGCCGAAGCCGTTGCCGAAAGCCATCTTCATCACGGCCTCCAGAATTCCGCCGGCGCCAATGGCGTAGCAGGAAACCAGCTTGCCCTCGCGCTGAAGCTTCGTGATCCGATCAAACACGGACATCAGAGAATTGGGCTTGGGCAGGCCGTTTCCGTCGCGCTGCGGGGCAAGCAGAACGACAGAATTCCCTGCCTTCTTGAACTCAGGAGATTGGATATTGCCGACCTTGTCGGTGGTAACGGCAAAGCTGACCAGCGTGGGAGGAACATCAAGGTTTTCAAAGGTTCCGCTCATGGAATCCTTGCCTCCAATGGCGCCGATGCCGAGATCCATCTGCGCCCGGAATGCGCCGAGCAGTGCGGACAGCGGCTTGCCCCAACGCTTGGGATCGCGGCCGGGCTTCTCGAAATACTCCTGGAAGGTCAGGTAAACGTCCTCAAACTTCGCACCGGAAGCAATCAGCTTGGAAACGGAATCCACAACCGCGAGATAGGCCGCATGGTAGGGACTGCGCTCGGAGAGGTACGGATCGAAGCCGAATGCCATAATGGAACAGTCGTCCGTGTGTCCGCGCTCAACGGAAATCTTATGGACCATTGCCTGCGCGGGGGTAAGCTGATGCTTGCCGCCAAAGGGCATAAGCACCGTTCCCGCGCCGATGGTGGAATCAAAGCGCTCCGACAGACCACGGTGAGAGCAGAGATTCAGGTCGTTTGCCGTCTGCTCACAGGCTGCCACAAAATCGGTCTCCGGAAGCTCCGGCAGCCGGGACGGGCAGCCGGTTTCGATTGTGATGTGCTTTTCCGCGCCGTTGGAATTCAGGAACTCGCGGCTCAGATCGACGATTCGGTTGCCGTTCCAGTCCATCACCAGTCTGGGAGACTCCGTGACGACGGCCACGACGCAGGCTTGCAGGTTCTCCTCCTCCGCCAAGGCGAGGAAGCGGTCCGCGTCGTCCGCCTCGACCACAACGGCCATCCGCTCCTGTGACTCGGAAATGGCAAGCTCCGTCCCGTCGAGTCCCTCGTACTTGCGGGGCACAGCGTTCAGGTCGATGCGCAGTCCGTCGGCAAGCTCGCCAATGGCGACACTGACGCCGCCTGCGCCGAAGTCGTTGCAGCGTTTAATCAGGCGAGCAGCCTCGGGGTTGCGGAACAGGCGCTGGAGCTTGCGCTCCTCGGGCGCGTTGCCCTTTTGCACCTCTGCGCCGCAGGTTTCCACAGAGTGGGCGGTGTGCGCCTTGGAGGAGCCGGTGGCGCCGCCAATGCCGTCGCGCCCAGTGCTTCCGCCGAGCAGAATCACAACGTCGCCGGGCTGGGGACGCTCTCGCCGGACGTTCGCCTGTGGCGCGGCGGCAATCACCGCGCCGATCTCCATCCGTTTTGCGGCGTAGCCGGGATGATAAAGCTCCTCGACCAGACCTGTGGCAAGGCCGATCTGGTTGCCGTAGGAGGAATAACCGGCGGCGGCTGTGGTGACAAGCTTTCTCTGCGGAAGCTTGCCGGGAATGGTGTCAGCCACGGGAACCGTCGGGTCCGCCGCGCCGGTCACGCGCATCGCGCCGTAGACGTAGGCGCGGCCGGAAAGCGGGTCGCGGATCGCACCGCCGATGCAGGTAGCGGCGCCGCCAAAGGGTTCAATTTCCGTGGGATGATTGTGGGTTTCGTTCTTGAACAGCAGAAGCCAAGGCTCCTGCTTGCCGTCCACCTCCACGTTGATCTTGACGGTACAGGCGTTGATCTCCTCCGACTCGTCCAGCTTGTCGAGCTTGCCGCTCTTTTTCAGATAGCGGACGGCAATGGTGGCAACGTCCATCAGGCAGGGCGGCTTGTGCCGTTTCAGCGCACGGCGCAGGGCCAGATAATCCTCGTAGGTCTTTTGCAGCTCGGGGTCCTCGAAGCTGACCTGATCAATGATGGTGTGGAAGGTGGTGTGACGGCAGTGGTCGGACCAGTAGGTGTCGATCATGCGCAGTTCTGTGATTGTGGGGTCGCGGCGCTCGGAGCGGAAATAGCTCCGGCAAAACGCGATGTCCGCCTCATCCATCGCCAAACCGTAATCACGGATCATCTCCCGCAGGCCCTCCTCCGACAGATCGCGGAAGCCCTCGAGGGTACGCACGGTCTCGGGAATCTCATAGGCTGTCTTCAGCGTCTGGGGCAATTCAAGAGAGGCTTCTCTGGCCTCGACGGGGTTGATCACGTATTTCTTGATACGGTTCAGATCCTCCTGGGACAGCGCTCCGTAGAGGGCATAGACCTTTGCAGAGCGAATCAGGGGACGTTCCGACTGGAAGGTAAGCTGGATGCACTGGGCAGCGGAGTCTGCGCGCTGATCGAACTGACCGGGCAGAAACTCCACGGCGAAGACGGCGTCCGCGCCGGACAGCTCCGCCGTTGGGGTCGCAAGGTCCACCTGCGGCTCGGAAAACACCGTGGGGACAGCAGCCTCAAACTGCGCTGCGGAGACATTCTCTGCATCATAGCGGTTGAGCAGTCGAACCTTTTTCAGTCCTTGGATGCCCAAAAAGCCGGTCAGCTCCCGCAGCAGCGCCTCCGCCTCCTGCGCGTAGGCAGGTTTCTTTTCCACAAAGATACGATGTACCATTCAGGCCTCCTCCGCCGCAAGCGCTCTTTGTCCAATATCGCGGCGGTAATATTCGTTCTCAAAATGGATGCGTTCTACTCTTTCATAGGCGTCATGCAGC
This sequence comes from Oscillospiraceae bacterium, assembly GCA_902767395.1. Classification (GTDB taxonomy): domain Bacteria; phylum Bacillota; class Clostridia; order Oscillospirales; family Oscillospiraceae; genus JAFRPC01. The sequence continues at coordinate 1,475 of CACXHI010000123.1, read as the reverse complement.
GCCTGCGGCAGCGTATTCGCCACGGCGGTAACGCCGAGTACGCGCCCGCCGGACGTCACCAGCTCCCCGTCCCGCTCCTTGGCCCCGGCCACATAGACATGCTCCCAATCCGCATCTGGAATCGTGATGGGGAAGCCTTTTTCATAGGAGCCGGGATAGCCCTTCGACGCCATGATGACGCAGGCCGCTGCCTGTGCGGAGAACTCCACCGGGCAATCTGCCAAACGTCCCTCGGTGACTGCCTGCATGACCGTCAGAAGGTCGGTCTTGAGCAGCGGCAGAACCACCTGCGTTTCGGGGTCTCCAAAACGGCAATTGTATTCAATCACCTTCGGGCCGTCCTTTGTCAGCATCAGGCCGAAATAAAGACAGCCCCGGAAGGTTCTTCCCTCCTCTGCCATGGCGCGGATCGTGGGCAGGAAGATTTCCTGCATGCAGCGCTCCGCCACAGCAGGGCTGAAACAGGGGTTCGGGGCAACGGTTCCCATACCGCCGGTATTGAGGCCGGTATCGCCCTCCCCTGCCCGCTTGTGATCCATCGAGGAAACCATCGGAACGACGGTTTTCCCATCGGTGAAGGAGAGCACAGAAACCTCCGGTCCCTCCAAGAACTCCTCGATTACGATGCGCTCGCCGCTTTTGCCGAAGCGCTTGTCCGCCATCATGGCGCGCACGGCCTGCTCGGCCTCAGGGAGCGTCTGCGCAATCAGAACACCCTTGCCCAGCGCCAGACCGTCGGCCTTGACGACGATGGGCATGGACGCCGTCTGCAAATAAGCAAGCGCTGCGTCCATCTCCGTAAACGTCTCATAGCGAGCGGTCGGAATGTGATACCGCTTCATCAGATTCTTGGCGAAGACCTTGCTGGACTCGATGACGGCAGCATTCTTGCGCGGGCCGAAGCAGGCAACGCCTGCTTCCTCCAGCAGATCCACTGCACCAAGCGCCAGCGGATCGTCCGGTCCGACTACGGCATAGTCGATCTGCTTCTCTTTGGCGAAGGCCAGAATTCCATCCAGATCCGTCGCGCCGATATTGACACAAATCGCGTCACGCCCGATGCCGCCGTTTCCGGGCAGGCAATAGAGCTCAGTCACGCGTTCGCTTTCCTTCAGTTTTTTGACGATGGCGTGCTCACGGCCGCCGCCGCCAATTACCATGACTCTCATTTGCTTCTCCTCAACGGCGGATCAATGGTGGAACAGCCGCATTCCGGTGAAGCACATCACCATGTCGTGACGGTTGCAGCAGTCGATCACCGCATCATCACGGATGGAGCCGCCTGGCTCTGCGATATACTTGACGCCGCTACGGAAGGCACGTTCGATGTTGTCGAAGAAGGGGAAGAAGGCATCGGAGCCAAGGGCAACGTCCTTGACGCCGGCCAGGTAGGCGCGCTGCTCTTCCCGGGTGAAGGGCTCGGGCTGACGGGTGAAGTACCGCTGCCAGACGCCGTCGGCGCAGACGTCTTCCTC
>CACXHI010000122.1 GCA_902767395.1 Oscillospiraceae bacterium | reverse complement strand
GACGTGTCCGGCGAGGGCGTGCAGCAGGCGCTTTTGAAGATCGTGGAGGGGACGATTGCCAACGTTCCGCCGCAGGGCGGACGGAAGCACCCCCAGCAGGAATTCATTCAGATCGACACGTCCAAGATCCTGTTTATCTGCGGCGGCGCCTTCGACGGGCTCGACAAGATCATCGAGCGCCGGATCGACCGCAGCTCGCTGGGCTTCGGCTCCGAGCTGTCGAGCAAGAAGGAGCGCAAGGTCGGTGAGCTGTTCCGTCAGGTTCAGCCCCATGATCTTCTGAAGTTTGGCATCATTCCCGAGCTGGTGGGCCGTCTGCCCGTGATTACCAGCCTGCATGACTTGACGACGGAGGATCTGGTTCGCATTCTGACCGAGACGAAAAACGCCCTGTGCAAGCAGTATAAGCAGATCCTGTCCTATGACGGCGTGGAGCTGGAATTTGAGCCGAAGGCCCTGACTGCCGTTGCGGAGCTGGCTGTGGAGCGCAAGATCGGCGCTCGCGGCCTGCGCGCCGTGATGGAGGGCATTTTGACGCCGCTGATGTACGAGATTCCCTCCGACAAGACCATCACCAAGGTCGTCGTCACGGAGGCCGCCGTCCGCGGTACTGCTGCACCTGCCATTCAAAGAGGGGAACGCAAACGCCTTTCCGCTCCCTGATCGGATTTCATTCCACGGCGCAAAGAGGGAGCCAGCTCCTTTTTTGCGCCGTTTTCGTGAAAGTTTTTTCCCACGCACTTACTCCAGAAAGGAGGCTACCCTATGGAAGAAATCATTGAATATGAACAGCTCCCGGTCATTGCCCTGCGCGGCATGGCGGCCTTTCCACATGTAACCATGCACTTTGAGGCGGGACGGGAGAAATCCATCCGGGCCGTCGATAAGGCCATGAAGGCCGACCAGCGGGTGCTGCTGCTCCCGCAGCGCTCCATCCTCGACGAAGCTCCGGATTTTCAGAAGCTGAATCTGATCGGTACTGTCGCGCAGATCAAGCAGATCGTCCGCGTGCCGGGCGAGGCGCTGCGTCTTCTGGTTACCGGTCTCTCCCGCGCCAGAGTCGTCACCGCCACGAAGACCGAGCCTTATCTCTGCGCACGGGTGGTCACCCTCCAAGACGAGGACGTGACCATGACGCCCCGGATCGAGGCCATGATGCGCACGGCCTATCGGCTCTTCGAGGAGTTTATGGAGATGAGCCAGCGCAGCTTGCACGAGGAAATGCTGCGGATGCTGGCGTCCAAGGATCCCGGCGAAATCAGCGACATTATGGCGCATTCGGCGTCCTTCCGCCTCGAGCAGAAGCTGACGCTGCTCAATCAGCTCAATCCTGCCAAGCGCCTGTATCAGTGCAACAAGCTGATGAATCACGAGCTCGACGTCCTCGGCATCGAGGAAGAGATGCAGGACAAGGCGCAGGAGAGCATGAACAAGGATCAGCGGGACTATTTCCTGCGCGAACAGATCAAGGCCATTCGGCAGGAGCTGGGCGAAGACGACGAAGACACGGATGAGTATGAAGAGAAAATCAAGGCGCTGAAGCTCCCGGAGGAGTCCGAGGAGAAGCTGCTCAAGGAGGTTCGCCGTCTGCGGAAGCAGAGCTTTGGCTCCTCCGAGGCGACGGTGATTCGCAACTATCTGGACGTCGTGCTGGAGCTGCCGTGGAATGAGTCCACGAAGGAGCGCCTGAACGTCGAGCTCGCCAGAAAGCAGCTCGATCAGGATCACTTCGGTCTGCAATCGGTGAAAAAGCGTATTTTGGAGTCGCTGGCCGTGCGCCAGATCGCCCCGGAGAACCGGGGGCAGATTCTCTGCCTGGTCGGCCCTCCCGGCGTGGGCAAGACCTCCATCGCTTCGTCGATCGCAAAATGCCTCGGACGGAAGCTTGCCCGGATCAGTCTCGGCGGCGTCCACGATGAGGCGGAGATTCGCGGCCACCGGAAGACCTATATCGGCGCCATGCCGGGGCGAATTCTGGCGGCGCTTGCACAGGTCAAGAGCAATAACCCTCTGATTCTTTTTGACGAGATCGACAAGCTCGGCTCCGATTACCGGGGCGACCCTGCCGCCGCGCTGCTGGAGGTTCTTGACCCGGAGCAAAACAGCGCCTTCCGGGACAATTTTCTGGAAATTCCCTTCGATCTCAGCCGTTGCATGTTTATCACCACCGCAAACACCGACGATACCATTCCCCAGCCCCTGCTGGACCGGATGGAGGTCATCTATCTCGACTCCTACACCGATGAGGAGAAGGTTATGATCGCTAAGGAGCATCTGCTTCCCAAGCAGCGGGAGCGGCACGGACTGAAGAAAACGCAGCTTCGGGTTCCCGACAGCACTCTGAGGGAGATCATCTCCTGCTACACCCGCGAGTCCGGCGTCCGCCGCTTGGAGCAGCAGCTTGCGAAGATTTGCCGCCGCACGGCGATGGAGCTGGTCGAGCATCCTGAGACGACCCGGCTCACTGTGACCTCCGCGAATCTGGAAAAGTTCCTCGGCGTCCGCAAGTATCTGCCGGATCGCCTTTCCGAGGAGGACCCGGTCGGTCTTGTGAACGGGCTTGCGTGGACCTCTGTGGGCGGCGAGATGCTGGAGGTGGAGTGCAACGTGGTCGAGGGCAGCGGCAGGCTGGAGCTCACAGGCAATCTGGGTAAAGTGATGCAGGAGTCCGTTCAGGCCGCGATGAGCTATATCCGCTCCCGTGCGAAAGCGTTGGGCATTGCGGAGGACTTCTATAAGACGAAGGACATCCACGTTCATTTCCCGGAGGGCGCCGTTCCCAAGGATGGGCCGAGTGCCGGAATCACAATCTGCACCGCGTTGGTCTCCGCCCTGACGGGCGCCACGGTTCGCCGCGATCTCGCCATGACCGGCGAAATCTCGATCCGTGGACGGGTGCTTGCCATTGGGGGCCTCAAGGAGAAGACGATGGCGGCCCTTCGCAACGGCATCAAGACCGTGATTATCCCGCAGGACAACGTGAAGGATCTGGAGGAAATCGACCAGACCGTGCGCAAGGCGCTGACCTTCGTTCCGGTCCGCAGTGCAGACACCGTACTCGAAACTGCCCTGCATTTCCCGACGGCGGAGGCGCCCGTGGTCGTTGCTTCCGATCCCCAGCCCCTGCCGCTCGCCGCGCCACCGCTTCCCAAGAAGCGCGGCCGGGTCCCCGGTGGCAGCCGGGATCAGGCGACAAAGGCCCCATAATGCGTCAAAACGTGTGCAAAGACCTTTCATGCCGGAAATAGAGGTGATTCCATGAACCTTCAAAGAGCAGAGTTTCTTACGTCCATTGCCGATTTGGCCAAGCTTCCCAAGGACGGACTTCCGCAGATTACCTTCTCCGGCAAGTCCAATGTGGGCAAGTCCTCCGTCATCAATCGGGTCCTCAACCGCAGAAACTTCGCGCGGGTCGGGGAGACGCCCGGAAAAACCGTCCACATCAACTTTTTCCGCATTGATGAGCGTGCCTATTTCGTCGATCTGCCCGGCTACGGCTACGCCAAGGTGCCGCTGGCGGAAAAAGAGCGCTGGGGCAAGCTGATGGAGCAGTATTTCTCCGTGCCCGAGCGGGTCTCGCTGGGAATTCTGATCGTGGATGCCCGGCATAAGCCCACGGCGGACGACGTTACGATGGCTTCCTATTTCCAGAATACGGGCCGTCCCTTTGTCATCGTGGCAAATAAGCTGGATAAGCTCAAAAAGTCGGAAATCGAGCCGAATCTGGCTCTGATTCGCCAGACGCTCCGCCTCGACGATGCTGCGAAGCTCATTCCTTTTTCGGCGGAAAAGGGAACGGGGAGAGACGAACTGGTTAAGGAAATCTTTCGTGTCTGCGGCGAGTGAGAGCTGGGGTGTCCCGGAAATCGACCCGCATGGAAGAATGAAAGCCCGTTTCGCGCGCCGATCGGCGCGCCATAATGAACCCAACCACAGACGTCGGTGTGATGCACCGGCGGCCTGTGGTTGGGCTTTTTCTACGGTACGGCGTGTCGCACAGCGTTTTGATCCCGAATCTGGCGGGCAGCTTTCAGAAACCCTTCCACATCGGATGGGCGGGAGAGAGCGCACAGAGAAAGACGAATGGTTCCTTCCGGGAACGTCCCTCCCGTGCGGTGCGCCAGCGGCGCACAGTGCAGACCGGCGCGCAGCGCAATCCCCCGATCGGCAAAGGCTTCGGCCGCCTCCTCGCAGTCCTGCCCCGGCATCCGGAAGGATACCACGCCCGTCTGCGCCGGACCGCTGAAAACGGAAAGGCCGAGCTGCTGCAATCCTGCGACGGTTCTCTGTAGAAGCTGTGCTTCTCTGCGCCGCAGGACCGTCGGGGACTGCCGCAGCAGATAGGACAATCCCGCGCCGAGTCCGGCGATTCCCGGGACGTTCAGCGTTCCTGCCTCCAAGCGGTCAGGCAGCTCCTCCGGCATCTCCAACTGCGCCGAATGGCTTCCGGTTCCGCCGAAGCGCAGCGGCTCCGGCTGGGAGCGGCACAGCAGCAGGCCGGTTCCCTGCGGGCCAAGGAGTCCTTTGTGCCCCGGCATGGCGACAAAGGCCGCACCCCATGCCTTTGGCAGCACGGGAAGCAGGCCGGCGGACTGGGAAGCGTCCACAATGAAGGGCAGCTCCCGTTCGGCGCAGAGCGCGCCCAGCCGTTCCACGGGAAGCACACAGCCAAAGACGTTGGAGACGTGCAAACAAACAACGGCATCCGGTCGGGGCGTCAGTGCGGCTTCAAAGGCCGCAAGCCACGCATCCGCGTCAAAAAGCGGCGCGGTGACCGGAACGACGACGGCGCCGAGTCCGGCAAGGGTGCGCGTCACGGCGTTGTGCTCCAGACCGGAAATGACCACGCGGCTGCCCGGGCGGACCAGCGTTCGCAGGGCAATATTCAAGCCCTCGGTGGCATTGGCAGTAAAGCAGACCTGCTCCGGCTCCAGATCAAAGAACCGGGCTGCGAGGGCGCGGGTCTGGTAGACCAGCTCGCCCGCTCTGCGGGCCGCGGCGTGACCGCCCCGCCCCGGATTGGCGCAGGTTTGCAGGGCGTTTCGCATCGCGGAGGCAACCTCCGGCGGCTTCTGCAGGGTCGTCGCGGCGTTATCCAGATAAATCACGGCCCGATCCTCTGATACGTGCCGTCTGACAGACGCAGATAGATTGCTTCCGGCGGGATGGCCTCACGGCTGAGCAGGGCGCTCGCCCGGCCCAGATCGCGTTCCCGCAGGGTCAGCGCATAGGCGCAGCCCCCCGTTGCAAGACTGCGCGGCGCGCGCATAAGCCGGTGCTGCAAACCGATCCGATTCAGAGCGGCGCTGGCTCTCTGCGCCGGGGTCACGGACCGAAGAATCCAATAGACGTTATACATGTTGATCCCTCCCGCTCATTCTATGCCAAAGGGCGAAAAAAAGAACCTTCCCCGGAAACAAAGCGGTTTCCGGGGAAGAACAGCGAGCCAGCGGAAGCAGAACAGTAAGATATTCGTATCAAAACTCAACCATGCCGCTGGAGCGGAGGGACAAAAAGCTGCGTCCACACAAAATGAAGTGATCCGCGAGGGAGATATCCATGAGTCGTAAGACGCGGGAAACGCCTTTGGTGTACTCCAAATCCTCCGGCGAAGGAAGCGTGGTGCCGGTCGTGTGGTTGTGGGCAAGGACCACGGTGGAGGCGTTTGCGAGCAGAGCGGCTTCCGCAACCTTGCGGAAGGGAAGATTTACGGAGTTTACAGCGCCTCGGCAAAGCTCCCGCAATTCGATGAGCTTGCATTTCGCGTCCATTGACAACAGCCACGCCCGTTCCTCGCGGAGCCCTTCGGCCTGGGCAATCAGATAGGAACCGATTTCCGTGGCGCTGCGCAGATAGATCTCGCCGGAAAACCGGGATTGCTCCGTTCTGGCCCAGAGCGTGGCAATCAACCGGATCAAGGCGGCGGTCCGCTCCCCCACGCCGGGAACGCGGAGAAGCTGCTCCTGCGGCGCTTCCAGAACACGGTACAGGCTGCCGAATTCGCGGAGCAGCGCGTGGGCCAAGGGGTTTACGTCCCGGCGGGAGATGGAATAAAACAGAAGGAACTCCAATACCTCTACGTCAGAGAAAGCGTCCAGACCGCTGCGCAAAAAAGTGTCCAGCATCCGCTTGCGGTGTCCAGCGTGCAGATTGTCCGCCGCGTTCGTCATCTCACTCCACCCCCTGCGCTTTTTCTTTCCCCCATCATATCAGATTTTTGGAGATTTGTAAACTGAAAAACATTGCTTTTTGCCGCCTTTTGTGTTAAGTTGGAGGCGGGAAGATAGGAGGATTCAGAATGAATACAAGAAGAAATCGGCTTCGGTTTTTTTTCGGCGTGATAACGGCCCTCTTGCTCTTGTTAATTTTTTCGCGTTCGGCAAAAACTGCGTCGGAATCCTCCGCAGAGAGCACGTGGGTGTTGGAGTTGGTCAAAAGGCTGATTCCGGGCGTCGGGATGAAGCTGATTCGCAAGCTGGCGCATTTTACGGAGTATTTCATCCTCGGCGTCCTGCTTTGGCTGGATTGTTGCCTTTTGCAAAAAAGCCGGTGGATTATGCCGCTTGGTGTGGGCTTGGCCGTCGCGTCGGCGGACGAGTTTTTCCAGACCTTCATTCCCGGACGCAGCGGGCAGCTGACCGACGTTCTGATTGACGGGGCCGGCGTTCTGTTCGCAGTGGCGCTTCTCTATCTTCTGGCGTGGGCGCGACGCAGGAAAAAAGCTGCTCGAACGCAAAAAACGGCGTGTGAAGCGGCTGCCTCCGGGACGGTTGATCGGCCGCAGTAAAACAAAACGAGAGGTTGTGATGGCCATGGCAGGGCACGGTGGTCTCGGCCCTCGCGGTTTTCTCACAGACGAGGAAAAAAAGAACAAGCCAAAGGTGACCAAGGCGCTTTTGCTTCGGATTCTGTCCTATCTGAAACCCTACTGGCCCCAGTTTCTTCTGGTTTTTCTTGCGATTCTGCTCTCTGCCACCGTGGGACTTCTGCCTTCCATCATCACAGGACGGATCGTGGATGAGGCGTTGGTCGGGCGGAATATGAAGCTTCTGATTCAACTCCTGCTGGCGGCCTTCGGCACGCTTGCGATTTCGCAGGTCATCGGCGTGCTGGAGAGCTATATCAACGCATGGATCTCCCAACGCATCATCTTCGATATGAAGAATCAGATGTACAACCATCTCCAGCACATGCCCCATGCGTTTTTTACCTCCGAGCGACAGGGCGATATCATCACCAGAATGAATACCGACATCTCGGGTGTCAGTTCAGTGATTTCCGGGACGCTGTCTTCTATTGTCAGCAACCTTGCAACCGTGGTGACCTCGCTGGTCGCCCTGTTTACGATGAGCTGGCAGCTTGCGCTGGTGGGGCTTGTGGTGATCCCTCTGCTGATCCTCCCGACGCGCAGCGTGGGCCAGACCCGCTGGAAGCTTCTGAGCCAGAGTCAGGCAAAAAACGATGAGATGAACCAGATGATTAACGAAACACTGTCCGTCAGCGGCTCGCTTCTGGTCAAGCTGTTTGCCCGTGAGGATCGGGAATACGCCCGTTTCGTGGGACTCAACGAGGAAGTGACCCGGCTGAACCTCAAGGAGCAGCGCAGCGGCAAGTGGTTCGGCGTGATTATAGGGATGTTTACGCAGCTTGGCCCGCTTCTGATTTACTTCGCCGGCGGCTGGCTGATCATCCGCAAGGCGGACGCCACGCTGACCGTCGGCACCATCACTGCTACTGTGGCCCTGATCAACCGACTCTACCGACCGGTGCAGAGTCTTCTGAACATTCAGGTGGACTTTACCCGCTCGCTGGCCCTGTTTACCCGCATTTTCGGCTATTTTGATATGAGAAACCCCATCGTATCCAAGGATAACGGGAAAAAGCCGGACATGAAGCAGGCCGACGTCTGCTACGAGCGCGTCGCGTTCTCCTATGACCCTGAGAAGCCCATTCTGACGGACGTTCATTTCACGGTTCCGGCCGGAAGCATGTACGCCATTGTCGGGCCGTCCGGCTCCGGCAAGTCCACCGTGGTCAATCTGATCCCCCGGCTCTACGACGTGGTGGGCGGCCGGGTGACGGTCGGCGGCGTGGACGTGCGGGATATGGATCTGGCCTATCTGCGTTCCAACGTTGGCGTGGTGACGCAGGAATCCTACCTGTTTAACGGGACGATCCGGGAGAATCTGCTCTATGCCAAGCCCGACGCTACCGACGCGGAGCTGGAGCGTGCGTGCCAAATTGCCAATATTCACAGCTATATTGCATCTCAGCCCGAGGGCTATGAGACGGTGGTGGGCAACCGGGGACTGAAGCTCTCCGGCGGTGAAAAGCAGCGGCTTTCCATTGCGCGGGTGATCCTGAAGGATCCGAAGATTCTGATTCTCGATGAGGCCACCTCTGCGCTGGACTCTATCTCCGAAAACGCCATTCAGCAGGCGCTGGAGCATCTGATGGAGGGACGCACCTCCATTGTGATTGCCCATCGCCTGTCCACGATCCTCAAGGCCGATCGAATTTTGGTCGTGCAGGGCGGCGTGATTGCGGAGGAGGGAACCCACGAAAGCCTGCTTGCGCGGAACGGTGTCTACCGCGAGCTCTACGAGACGCAGTTCCGCACAATTCTGGAGCTGGAAAAGAAATAGCAATCACAGAAAATTTACAAATCAAAGGTTGACAAACCGGGCAAACATGCTATAATAAGTTAGCACTCAGAAAGAAAGAGTGCTAACTTATTGCTTTATATATTTTTTTTGAGGAGGCATTCCCAATGAAGTTAAAGCCCTTAGCTGACCGTGTGCTGCTCAAGGCCACGGAGGCGGAAGAAACCACCAAGTCCGGTATCATCCTCTCCACTGCCAACAAGGAGAAGCCTGTGATCTCCGAGGTCGTGGCCGTCGGGCCCGGCGGGGTCGTGGACGGCAAGGAAATCACCATGACCGTCAAGGCCGGTGATCGGGTCGTTGTTGCAAAGTATGCCGGTACCGAGGTCAAGCTGGACGGCGTTGAGTATTCCATCGTCCGCCAGAGCGATATTCTGGCAATCGTAGAATAATTGGAGGAAAGCATCATGGCAAAGCAGATTATTTACGGCGAAGAAGCCAGAAAGAAGATTCAGTCTGGTCTGGACCAGCTTGCCAATACCGTCAAGGTCACCCTCG
>CACXHI010000121.1 GCA_902767395.1 Oscillospiraceae bacterium | reverse complement strand
GCTGAAAAGTAGTCATAGTCCTCTCTCCCCGCAGTTCCGCAGCCTTTTATGCTCCGGCAGCGGCTTATTTCACCCTGGCCTTTTCAAATACATCGTCAATGGTCCCGGCAAACAGGAAACAGCTCTCCGGAATCTCATCATGTTTCCCCTCGATAATCTCCTTGAAGCCGCGAATCGTCTCCTTAAGCGGAACATATTTGCCGTCATAGCCGGTGAACTGCTCGGCAACGTGGAAGGGCTGGGAGAGGAAGCGCTGCACCTTTCTGGCACGGTTGACGGTAAGCGTATCCTCCTCAGAGAGCTCGTCCATACCCATAATGGCAATGATATCCTGAAGCTCCTTATAGCGCTGGAGAATGCGCTGAACGCCTCTGGCAACCTCATAGTGCTCCCGGCCGACAACCTCCGGCGTCAGGATTCTGGAGGTGGAGTCCAGCGGGTCCACAGCGGGATAGATGCCGAGAGAGGCAATGCCACGATCGAGAACCGTCGTTGCATCCAGATGTGCAAAGGTGGTCGCAGGGGCCGGGTCCGTCAAATCGTCCGCAGGCACGTAAACAGCCTGCACCGAGGTAATCGAACCCTTCTTCGTGGAGGTAATGCGCTCCTGAAGCGCACCCATCTCCGTCGCGAGCGTCGGCTGATAACCGACGGCAGAGGGCATACGGCCCAGCAGTGCCGAAACCTCGGAGCCAGCCTGTGTGAAGCGGAAGATGTTGTCAATGAAGAGCAGAACGTCCTGATTCTTCACGTCACGGAAATACTCCGCCATCGTCAGACCCGCAAGGCCGACACGCATACGCGCTCCGGGCGGCTCGTTCATCTGCCCGTAGACCAAGGCCGTCTTAGACAGGACGCCGGATTCCTTCATCTCGTAGTACAGATCGTTGCCCTCACGGGTACGCTCCCCGACACCGGTAAAGACAGAATAGCCGTTGTGCTCGGTCGCAATATTATAGATCAGCTCCTGAATCAGGACAGTCTTGCCAACACCTGCGCCGCCGAATAGACCGATCTTACCGCCCTTGGCGTAGGGACAAATCAAGTCAACGACCTTAATGCCGGTTTCCAGAATCTCCGTGGTGCTCTCCTGCTCATCATAGCTCGGCGCGGCACGGTGAATTGGCCAGCGCTCCACGGTAACAGGAGCAGGCATATTGTCGATGGGCTTGCCCAGCAGATTAAACATCCGTCCAAGGCATTCCTCACCGACAGGAACCGTGATGGGTTTCCCGGTGTCAACCGCCTCAAGCCCTCGCTGGAGCCCATCCGTGGAGGCCATAGCAACGCAGCGAACCACATCGTCGCCCACATGCTGCGCCACTTCAACGGTGATTTTTTCATCCTCGTTGAAAACCTCAATGGCGTTCAGGAGTTCAGGCAGATTGCCGTTTTCAAAACGAATATCCATAACAGGGCCCATGATCTGAACCACGGTGCCTTTATTTTTTGTTGCCATAGGGTCAACTCCTTTGGTTGTACACGGCGCCGTCAGCGCCGTGCATAATAAGTGTGTTGATTCAAGGGACCGTCAGTGATTTGCGCCGGCGACAATCTCGGTGATTTCCTGCGTAATCGCACCCTGACGGGCCCGATTGTACTTGAGACTCAAATCGGAAATCATCTCTTCCGCGTTCTTGGTCGCAGCGTCCATTGCCGTCCGGCGGGCGCCCTGCTCAGAGGTCACCGACTCACAGAGCGCGCCGTAAATCTGACCGCCGACATACTCCGGGATGATGGCGTCGAAAACAGAAATGCTGTCAGGCTCGTAGAGGGTCAAACAGCCGGAGTTCGTATCGCCGGGCTGGGGATGATACTCCAACGGCAGGAGTGAAAGAACCTTCGGGGACTGGGAGAGCATCGAAATAAAGTTCGTGTAGACCACGGCAACTTCATCAAATTCGTGATCGACGAATCCCCTGCTGATCATCTTCGCCATGGAGAAGCAGTCGCCAACGTGCAGGTCGGACGCAACCGAATAGGCTTCGGTGAGAATTTCGACATGCCGAGAACGGAAAAACTCAAGACACTTCTTGCCGACCGGAATGACGCAGGACGCCTTGCCCTCCATCTCGCTGTAGGCCAGCTTCAGCACATTGCTGTTGTAGCCGCCAGCCAAACCACGGTCACCGCCGATGACCACAAAACAGGTTTTATGAATCTCACGTTTTTCCAGATAGGGAGAATAGAAATCCTCCGTATTATTCGCAATCGTATTCAGGGTGTCGAACAGAATCTCAAAGTAAGGACGGGAATTGGCGACCCGTTCCTGTGCACGGCGCAGCTTGGAGGCAGCCACCATTTCCATGGCCTTGGTAATTTGCTTGGTGCTTTCCATGCTCTTGATCCGGAGCTTGATGTCCTTCATGGAAACGCCAGCCATGAGTCATGCCTCCTTCCTCAATGGGTCTTTTGAAACTCTCCGATATAAGCGGTCAGGGCTTCCTTCAGCTCGTTCTCGCTCTGCTCAGACAAAACCATGGTCTCCACGATGGTGCGAAGAAGCTTGCTAGCATGGGAATCCAAATAGCGGAACAATCCAAGTTCAAACTCATGTACCTGAGAAACCTCGACGTTCTTCAGGTAGCCGTTGACCACAGCATAGATGATACAGACCTGCAGCGCAACGGGAACCGGCGCATTGTTAGACTGCTTGAGCACCTCTACAATTCGAGCCCCCTGCGCAAGACGGTCCTTCGTATCCTGATCCAGATCCGAGCCAAACTGCGCAAAGCTTTGCAGCTCGCGGTACTGAGAATAAAGCAGCTTCAGCGAACCGGCAACCTTCTTCAGCGCCTTGATCTGGGCGGAACCACCCACGCGGGAGACAGAGATACCGGGATTGATGGCGGGCATGACGCCGGCGTGGAACAACTCCGTTTCCAAGAAAATCTGACCGTCCGTAATCGAAATCACGTTCGTCGGAATATACGCGGAAACGTCGCCTGCCTGCGTCTCAATAATGGGAAGCGCAGTCAGAGAACCGCCGCCATACTCCGGCGCCAGACGGGCAGCACGCTCCAGCAGACGGGAGTGGAGATAGAAAACGTCGCCGGGGTAGGCCTCGCGTCCGGGCGGGCGACGGATCAGCAGGGAAATGGCACGGTAGGCCACTGCGTGCTTACTCAAATCGTCGTAAACAACGAGCACGTCCTTTCCCTGTGCCATGAAATACTCGCCAATCGTACAGCCGGCATAGGGCGCAATGTACTGCATGGGGGCAAGCTCCGAGGCCGTAGCGGAGACAACGATGGTATAATCCATCGCGCCGCCGACGGTCAACGTGTTGACGATTTGCGCAACGGTGGAGCGCTTCTGGCCGATGGCAACGTAGATGCAGATCACGTCCTGGCCCTTCTGGTTCAGAATCGTATCGGTTGCGATGGTGGTCTTACCGGTCTGACGGTCACCGATGATCAACTCACGCTGTCCACGGCCAATGGGGATCATCGCGTCGACGGCCTTGATGCCGGTTTGCAGCGGCACAGAAACGGACTTTCTCTCGATGACACCGGGCGCGGGCATTTCGATGGGACGATAAGTCTCGGCGGAGAGCTTCCCCTTGCCGTCGATCGGCTCGCCCAGCGCATTCACGACACGTCCGATCAGTTCCTCGCCGACAGGCACGGAGACAACCTTGCCGGTGCGCTTGACGGTATCCCCCTCACGGATGCCCTCATCGGAGCCGAGAATGACAAGAGAGACAAAATGCTCCTCCAGATTCTGTGCCATGCCGAAGGTGCCGTTGGGGAACTCAACCAACTCATTGACCATGCACTTTTCCAAGCCGGCGGCGCGGGCAATGCCGTCGCCCAACGTGATGATCGTGCCGGTCTCACTCTGTTCAATTTTGTTTTCGTAATTTTTAATCTGAGATCGGATGATTTTTGTGATCTCGTCCGGTTTAAATTCCATGGTTTACCTGCTTTCTTTTCTCATAGTACAGTTTCGGAAAGCGTTTTTTCGAGTCCGGCAAGACGGCCTCGAACAGTACCGTCCAACTGAATCCCGTCAAATTCCAGACGGACGCCGCCCAGAACAGAAGGCTCCTGTCGTTCCGTCAGATCAATCTGCTTCCCGGTGATTCCGGAAAGGCGAGTACTGATTCGCTCCGAGAGCGCGGGAGAAAGCTTGACGGCAGTCACAACCGTCGCCCGCAGTATCCCGTGATCCTCGTTCCAGCGACTGCGGAATTGCTCGGTGCAATCCGAAAGCGATCGGCTGTGCCCACGCTCGCAAAGGAGCTTCAGAAAACTCAGCAGATAGGGATGCACACGGCCGGAAAAAGCATTGTCCAAGGCGGCAAGCCGCTCTGCCTTCGGCAGGTTCGGCGCACTGAGAAGGCGAACAAATTCAGGATGCTGATGATATAGGTCGTTGACTTGGAACAGTTGGGTGCGAACATCCTCCAACAGGCCCTCATCACGAGCCAACTCATACAAAGCGTTGGCGTAGTTCACAGCCGTATCATTCATACCTGATCCCCCATCTCGCGCAGAAAGCCTTCAATCAGACGCTCATGCTCTTTGGGGTCCAGTTCCTTCTCCACAACCTTCCCTGCAATGTCCAGAGCGATCCGGGAAATGTCGTTTTTGACCTCATTCAGGGCCTTTTTTCGTTCCAGTGCAATGTCGGAGCTCGCCTTCTCACGCAGAGCATCGGCATCCAGTCTGGCCTGACGAACAATCTCGTCACCGCGCCGATTTGCCTCTTGCGTTGCCTCGGACACGATCTGTGCAGATGCGTCCTTCGCCTCCGCAAGCCGTCGGGTATAGTCTTCCCGCATCGTTTCGGCCTGCTCTTTGGCTTCGGCAGCGTCGGCAAAAAGATCGTCGATCTCCTTCTGGCGATCATCGATCATCTTATTGACCGGTTTGAACAGGAATTTCTTCAAAATGAGAAACGTAAGCACCATGTTCAACAGCGTGAACAGGGCGGTCCAGGGATTAAAACCAATAAAGTTCTCAAACCCTGCCATTGGAGCATACCTCCCTTTCTTTGCAATGAAGCTCTATTCGGAAGGCGTTCACTTAGAACACGAACAGCAGCAGAAGCGCAATAACAAGGGAGTAGATACCGGTGGTCTCCGCGACGGCGCAGCCAACGAGCATATTGGTACGCAGATTGCTGGTGGACTCAGGCTGACGGGCCATGCCCTCCAGCGCCTTGCCGACGGCGTTGCCTTCACCAATAGCGGGGCCGATTGCGCCGATCCCCATGCAAAGACCGGCACCGAGGGCGCAGGCAGCCCTGACGATTGCAGCTTCAATACCCATAGTTTTTTCCTCCTAAAAAATAGTGATGTATTTGGATAGGCTTGACATCCTAACGGATTACGAATCAGTTCTTAGACTCTTCGGGAGCGGGGCAGTTGCTGGAAATATAGATCATGGTGAGCAGGCTGAACACGAACGCCTGAATCACACCGGAAAAAACGTCAAAGTAGAGTGACAGCACAGCAGGCAGGCCGAGGCTCAGGATCGGAACGCCAAGAGGTCCCTCGGAAATCAGACAGATCACCAGGAAGCCAACAGCCGTCAGGACAATACCGAGGGCGGTGACGGCGCGGGTCTTATGCCAAATCAACAGCACAATGCCAAGGAGCATCAGCGCAAGCGCCGCAAACCAGCACAGGCCGCAGACGAAACCGCTCATCTCGGGCCAGCCCCAACCGGTCAGGCCCCAGAGCCAATCCACCAAACGCAGCACAGAGAGCGCGAGGCAGATCATACCAATCAGGAACGGGAGCTTCTTCCGCTTGCTGCCGACCTTTGGGCGGGAAAGCAGTACCAGAAGGATTCCTGCAACAAGCAGAACCACAGAAACAGCAATGTGACTGGAGGCGATCAGCCGCAGTACTGCGACGGAAGCCCCGCTCAACGCCCAGTAAATCAGCGCCGTAATGACGCCGCCGCCGGCAATGTTGCCGAAGTGACGGAAGGCAAGCGACACGGGCTGCGCAATCTCGGAGACGATGTTCATCGGGGTCATCACGGCAATGGGTTCGGTAAAGCCCTTGAGCCATGCAAGCAGGCCGTTATTCTTGATCGCCTGATACCAGCAAATAAAGCTGACAAGGACCGCCCACGTCATGGTCGTGCTGATGTCCGCAGTGGAGGAACGCAGGATGCCAGTCATGCCCAGCAGCGTGCCGAGCAGAGAAGAAAGAAACACCGTTGCGATGAAGGGCGTCCAGCGGGCATTGTGGTCTCCCATGGCTTCCTTGACCATGCCGGTCATCACGGTAACCGCCTTTTCGGTAAGGACCTGTCCCCTGCGCGGACGCTTTTTCAGATTGCGGCCCAGCACAACGCCAAGCACGCAGAGAATCAGCGTCACAACAAAAGAAGTCACAAGGGTTTGCGTGACAGGAATTCCACCGAGGATGGGAATGGTAAAGTATATTTTCGG
>CACXHI010000120.1 GCA_902767395.1 Oscillospiraceae bacterium | reverse complement strand
CGGTTATACTTGATGGCATTGTCGAGAAGATTGTAAACCATTTCGTGCAGAAGCTGCCAGATGCCGGTCACCTCCGCCGCTTCTCCCGCCAGAGAAAGCGTCACGTCCTGCTTTGCCGCTACGGAGGCGAGAGAGTCCATCACGTCCTGCGCAAGCGCGTAGAGCTCCACCGGCTCTTTCGCCGGGAGGCTGGCATTCTCGTCCAGCTTTGAGAGCTTCATGATGTCGTTCACCAGAGCAATCATGCGCTGGGCCTCGCGGTGGATATCGGCGGAGAATTCCCGAACCTTATCTGCGGGGACGGCTCCCTGAGCCATCAGTTCGGCAAAGCCGGAAATCGAGGTCAGGGGCGTTTTCAGCTCGTGAGAAACGTTGGCCGAGAACTCCTGCCGCAGACGCTCCCGCTGGGTTCGCTCCGTCACGTCCATCCACAGAAGCACCGCCCCCACAATCACGCCTCTGGACCGCACGGGGCTTGCAATCAACTGCCAGCTCCGGTCGTGGATCAGCAGCTCCGTCTCGCTGTGTTCCCCTCCCAGTGCCTTTTCCGCAGCGGCTGTCGTTCGCTCATCCCGCAGCTCTGCCTCGTCGCCTTCCAGCTCGGGCAGAAGCTGTTTGGCGCAGGTGTTGGCACTGCGCACCTTGCCGCTCTTGTCCACCAGCAAAAAGCCTTCGCTCATGCTGTCTGTCAGGGCGGTAAACTCCTTCTGTCGCCGGTGCAGGGTCTCCATCTGTTCGTCAATGGTCAACCGCTGCTCCTGAAGACGGGAAACCAGAGGCGAGAGCTCATGGTAGACCTTGCTCTGCTCGGGATGATCCAGATCCAACTCGTTGATGGGCAGGACGATCTGCCGGACCGCCCGGAAGGACAGCAGCCCCGCCAGCGTCAGCACCAACACGAAGACCCACACCACCGGGCTGATGGTCACCAAGGCCGCCCGGACCGCGCTGATCGGCATGGACAGGCGCACGACAGAACCGTCCGACAGCCGCAGCGCATAGTAGAGGTTGGTGACGCTTTCGCTGTCAGATTCGCGGATGGCCTGTCCTGTCCCAGTCTCCAGCGCGGTCTGAACCTCCGCCAATTCCTTCTGATTGGGATGGTGGGCGTAATGGGTGTCGTACCGGACGTTTCCCGCCCCGTCGATCCACGTAACGCGCCGATCCGAGCGCAGGTCTTCCAAATAGGAAGCGCCGCTCTTTTCGACGCCCTGCGCGACATAGCAGGTTTCCTGCCGCAGGGTCGTCCACGCCTCGTCTAAATTCTGCCGGTATTGCAGGCTGAAAAACAGGCCCGTGCAGAGCAGCAACGCCACGGCGCCAACCAGAAAGCAATAGCCGAAAATTTTCTTCGTCATGGGGTTTCCTCCCGCAGACGGTACCCCACGCCCCGCACGGTCTCCACCAAAACGCCGGCAGTGCCCAGCTTCGCTCGCAGGGTGCGGATATGGACGTCCAGCGTGCGGTTTTCCCGCTCTGCGGCCAGATCCCACACCCGATCCATCAAGATCTCCCGGGTCAGCACCGTGCCCTTCGCGTCCAATAACAGCCGCAAAAGCTCGAACTCCTTATAGGTCAGTTGGATCGGCGTCCCCTCCACACGAACCTCCCTTCGGGCCGGAAGCATCTGCAAGCCGCCGACCCGGTATTCCGGCTCCCGACTTGGCTTTTCCGCGCGACGCAGCACCGCCCGCACCCGGGCAGTCAGCTCCACCGTCCCGAAGGGCTTGGAGATATAGTCGTCCGCCCCGAGATCAAGGCCGAAGGCCCGATCATATTCCGTGTTTTTTGCAGTTAACATAATAACGGGCAGATGTGCCGTTTGTTCCGTCCTGCGGAGCTTCGTGAGGACGGAAAGCCCGTCCTCCTGCGGCAGCATAATATCCAGCAGCACCAGCTCCGGAAGCGCTCGCTTCATGCCGTCCCAAAACTCGGACGGGGCCGCAAAGCCCTCCGCCGCATATCCCTGACTTTGCAGGACGTAGACGACCAGCTTGCGGATGCTGTCATCGTCCTCCAGAACATAAATCATCATACAGAAACGTCCTCTCACCTCAATCCACAGCCATTGTACCACATCCAAACGCAAAAAAACAAGATTACGACTATGATTTAACGTAAATTTAACGCAGCTCTGGCCGCAGATTTAACACAGGTCTGCTATCGTAGGATGTGAAAGAGGTGAGAATATGGAAGTATCTGAAATCATTTCCCTTTGCAGCGGGATCGCGCTGTTTCTCTTCGGCATGACCCTCATGGGCGACGGACTCAAGCGCGTGGCCGGAAATCGGCTGGAGCTGGTTCTCTACCGCCTGTCCAGCACCACCCTCCGGGGCGTGCTGCTCGGCACCGGCGTCACCGGCGTGATTCAATCCTCCTGCGCCACCTCCGTCATGGTGGTAGGCTTCGTGAACGCCGGAATGATGAAGCTGCGGCAGGCCATCGGCGTCATTTTAGGCGCAATTCTTGGCACCTCCGTCACCGGCTGGGTCATCAGTCTGAGCTATCTGGAGGGCTCAAGCGGCGTTTTGCAGCTTTTCTCCACAGCCACGCTGACCGGCCTCGTCGCCATTGTTGGCGTGGTGCTGCGGGTGTTTTCCAAGAAACAGACGCACCGGCACATTGGCGACATTCTCATGGGATTCGCAGTTTTAATGTTCGGCATGAGCGCCATGAGCGACGCAGTCTCCGGTCTGGGCAAGCAGCCATGGTTCACCGAGACCCTGTCCTCCCTTTCCAACCCGATCCTCGGCATTCTGGTTGGGGCAGTCTTTACGGCGATTTTGCAGTCGGCTTCCGCAGCGGTGGGCATCGTGCAGGCGTTGTCCGTCACCGGCGCCATGTCCTTTGAGGCGGCCCTGCCCCTTTTGATGGGCATTGCCATTGGCGCGTCCTTCCCGGTTCTGCTCTCCGCCATCGGCGCAAATGCCGACGGAAAGCGGACAGCGGCAGTCTATCCGGTTGCTTCCGGGATCGGCGTGATCGTCTGCGCCTCGCTGTTCTATCTGGCGGACGCCATTTTCCGCTTTTCGTTTTTGAACACCGTGATGAATCCCTTCTCGCTGGCACTGGTCAACAGCGTTCTGCGCTTTGCCATGGTGCTGCTGTTGCTTCCCTTTTCCGACGTACTCGAAACACTGGTACGTCTGCTGGTACGGGACAAGAAGGCCGCAGAGAACGATCCAGCCCTGCGGCTGGAGGAGCGCTTTCTGGCTCACCCCTCTCTGGCGGTGGAGCAGAGCCGTCTGACAATCAACGACATGGCAATGACGGCGAAGGAAGCCATTTCCTCCGCTCTGGGACTGACTGCCGCCTTCAGCAAGGGTGGCTTTGAGGAAGTCAAACGGATGGAAACCAACTGCGACCGCTATGAGGATGCGTTGGGCAGTTATCTTGTGAAGCTCACCGGACAGGAGCTGACCCGGCGGCAGAACGAGGATGTCTCCAAGTACCTCCACACCCTCACGGATTTTGAGCGAATCTCCGACCATGCCCTGAACATTGCCCAGAGCGCCGCCGAGATTCACGACAAGCGAATCGACTTCTCCGACGACGCAACGCGGGAGCTGGCAACCCTCAGCGCCGCCGTGCGGGAAATCGTGCGAATGACGGTTCAGGCCTTCATTGACAACGATCTTTCCGTGGCTGCACGGGTCGAGCCTCTGGAGGAAGTGATTGACCGACTCTGTGACGAGGCCAAGCGCCGCCATGTGGAGCGTCTGCAAAAGAGAAACTGCACCATCCAGCAGGGCTTCGTGTTTAACGACCTGCTCACCGGGATCGAGCGCGTGGGCGACCACTGCTCCAACATCGCCGTCGCCATGCTGGAGCTGGAGGAGGATGCTTTTGATCCCCACGCCTCCTTGTGCAGAAGAAAGGACGGACGCAACGAGGAGTTCCAAGAGGCGTTCGACGACTATGCCGCGAGGTTTGCCCTGTGAATCAGCGGGGCTGGGCCGTCCTCCTGATGCTTGTGCTCCTGTGCGTCGGCCTCGCCGCGCTCAGTCTTGCGTTTCCGCAACAATCTCCTTCCAGCCTGTCCTGCCTGATGCTGCGGCAGTGGGAGGGAAACGCGCTCCTTATCACCTGTGACCGGGATCACGTCCTGCTTTCCTTGGGTGATGCGGCGGATCAGGAGAAGCTCGGCGCTTATTTGCGCAGGCGGAGGCTGCAGATCGGTCACGTCGTCCAACTCCGAGACGAGCCTCTGTCCGCCGCTCTGACCGCGCAGACGCCGGACGCGAAGCTGTATCACGTGCAGGTGGAGGCGCTGTGTGTTTTCCTACGGGAAGCCATCTGCCGGATTGAACGGACGGGGGCAGGCGAGTTGACCGTCACTGTGACCCACGGCGACAACCAAATGGTTCTGTGTCTGCCTCCGAACGCGTTCCCGGAGGTCTCACTGAACGGAGCGCCGCCCGCCAGATTGCAGGCCGACCGGCACAGCGTCCGTATCTTTTCCGACGGCACCCACTTCACCGTCCGCCCCGATTTCAGCGCGTGGGAGGATTGAAACAACTCCATAGGTTCATTCACGGAAAGCGGTCAGGCAAAAGGGCCGCCGCCCACGCCGACTGTCCTTTAGAACAGTCGGCG
>CACXHI010000119.1 GCA_902767395.1 Oscillospiraceae bacterium | reverse complement strand
TGATTACCCTCGAATACCCGACCTTCTATCTGGTGACCTGCTACACGCCCAACGCGCAGGACGGACTCAAGCGGATCGACTTCCGCATGGCGTGGGAGGACGCCCTGCGCGCCTACCTGCAAAGGCTCGACGCCGAAAAGCCCGTGATCTACTGCGGCGACCTGAATGTGGCGCATCAGGAAATCGACCTGAAAAATCCCAAGACCAACCGGGGCAGCGCGGGCTTCTCCGACGAGGAGCGGGGCAAGTTCTCCGAGCTTCTGGCGGCGGGCTTCACGGACGCGTGGCGCTTCCAGCACCCGGACGCGGCGGACCAGTATTCGTGGTGGAGCTACCGGTTCCACGCCCGCGAGAAGAACGTGGGCTGGCGGATTGACTACTTCGTGATCTCCGACCGCCTGCGGGAAAAGTTGATCTCCACCAACCTGCATCAGGAGATTTTCGGCTCCGATCACTGCCCGGTGGAGCTGCAATTGGACGCAGCGCTCTGACGCTTACACCCCGTCCTCAGCAGGCGCGGGTTCCGGGGCCGCCTCGGCCGGGATCGCCTCCTCCGGCGGCAGCTCGGCGCACAGGTTTTCGTCCGGCACACTTTCAGGGGCCGGAGCCACGTCCGGCGTTTCCGGGATCGGTGTCTCCTCAATCGGAAGCTCCGGCAGTCCGTCGGGCAGCGCCAGCAGCAGGCAGGGCCGCCCGTCCAACTCTCCCTCGCGCATCAGGCTGATATACTCTGCCAGCGGCACCGCTCCCTCCGGCGGGGCGAAGACCGCAAGCGTCTGCCCGCTCGCGCCCTCCTCGCGGAGCATGGCGTCGGCCACCTCGACGCCCTCGAGGATTCCGCGCCACGGGCGGAATCCCTCTTCCTCACGTCCAAGCACGAAGCAGTCCGGCAGAATCGCCCAGCTGTGCCGCGAGACCCGTTTTTCAAGATGCAAACCGCCGGTCTGCGGGAAGCAGACGCCCACCAGACGGCTCTCCGTGCCGAAGCAGGCCCACAACCGCCAGACGCCCGGCCCCGGTTCCTCGCTTCGCGCGGAGAGTCGGTAGTACAGTCCCTCCCGCTCGAGCGTCAGCATCCCACGCAGACCGCCTCGAAAATAAATCCCGTATTCCATAAAGCACACTCCCTTCCGCTTCCATCGTATGCGGCGGGGAGTGTTTTATTCCGCTGATTCCGTTTTCGTCACTGTCCGGTCAGTCCGAAGGACACTGCAATGGCGTTGTCCACCTTGCTCATCTGCGCATCGGTCAGGCGGCCCATGTGCTCCCGCAGGCGGCGTTTGTCCAGCGTGCGAATCTGCTCCAAAAGAATCACCGAATCCTTTGCAAGCCCGACCTCCCGGCCGGGTACGGTGATGTGGGTGGGCAGACGGGCCTTCCCGAGCTGGCTGGTGATGGCGGCGGCAATGACCGTGGGAGAATAGCGGTTGCCCGTGTCATTCTGCACGATCAGCACCGGGCGGGTTCCGCCCTGCTCGCTGCCCACCACCGGGCTGAGATCCGCGTAAAAAATATCGCCGCGTCTGACGTTGGTTTCCATACGACTCACGCTCCGTCTATATCATCATGTCCATATTCTTCCACAGGACACTCCGAAATATACTTCCTTCTCAGCCTATGCGCGTGCGTCGAATTTTGTTAGCTTTCGGCAGCGGCGGTTGCCTTTAGACGATGTACTGCAAGACCTCCATGCGCTGCTCCCCGTCGAGGTAGAAGCGCGGGGTGCGCTTATTAATGGAGCAGAGCGTCTCGTAGGGAATCGTCCCGGTCAGACGGGCAATCTCGTCCACGGCAATCGTCTCGTCGCCGTCGGCGCCAAAGACCGTCACCACGTCGCCCACCTTTGCCTCCGGCACTGCAGATACGTCCACCATGCACATATCCATGCAGATGCGTCCGACCACGGGGACACGCTTCCCGTGAAGCAGGAAGCTGACACGGTTCGACAGACTCCGAGACAGCCCGTCGGCATAGCCGATGGCGAGCACCGCAATCCTGCACGGCTCCGCCGTCACATAGGAGCGCCCGTAGCTCACGCCCACGTCCGACCCAAAGGGCCGAAGCTGAGAGATCGTCGTCCGCAGGCTCATCAGAGGCCGCAGATCGAACCGTCCGGCCAACTCCTCGCTGGGGCAAATGCCATAGGTTGCAATACCGGGACGCACCATGTCCAGCGCATATTCCGGGTACAGCAGCGTCGCGGCGGAGTTGCAGCAGTGGCGGAGCCGAAAGTGGACGCCGCTGCCCTCAAGTTCCTTCACCATGGCGGAAAAGCGCCGGAATTGCAGGGCCGTAAAGGCGCGATCCGCCTCCGTCAGAGAATCCGACACGGAGAAGTGGGTGAAGATTCCCTCCGGAACCAGATGCTCCATTGCGGCCACCAGCCGAAGCTGATCCGGGGTCTGCGGATCGTCGTAGGCAAAAAAGCCGAGCCGGGACATTCCCGTATCCAGCTTGAGGTGAATCTTCAGCCGCTTCCCGGTTCCCGCGAGCGCAAGGTTTAGCTGCTCCGCGTATTCCAGCGAGTGAACCTCCTGCCGAATGCCCATGTCCACCATATCCTCGGCATAGAACGCCGGGGTATAGCCCAAGATTAAGATGGGCAGGCGGATGTAGCTCCGGCGAAGCTGCACGGCCTCCTCCATATTGGAGACCGCCAGATAGTCCGCCCCCAGATCGACCAGCTGACGGCTCACAGGCACCGCGCCGTGTCCGTAGGCGTCCGCCTTCACCACCCCCAAAAAGCGGCAGTCGGCAGGGATTTTGCCCCGCAGCAGGTGGTAGTTGTGGCTGAGGTGATCCATTGAGATGTCAGCCCACGTTCTCTTCAGTAGTTTCATCGTTCGTTCCGGCCTTCCATTCAAAGTTCTGGAGCTCCGCGGTAAAACAGGTTTTCCCGTTCTGCAGCAGCTCCGCCTGTACCGGCGTTCCGTCCGCCCCAAACCGGGTGCGAACCTCCATCGCTTGACCGCCGTAGCAGACCAGCAGGCTCCCATCCTCCGCACCGGCGGAGGCAATCCAGTCCCGCGCCCAGGCGCGAACCAGTCTACCGGGTGCGGCAGCCGGGGCCAGTTCGGAATCCGACAGCGTTCCAAGCCCCAGCACCAGCGTGTCAAAAGACAGGCTTCCGTCCGTCCCCTCGATTCGTGCGGTAACGCCTGCAATCGTCTCCGGAGCCAGCACAGTCACGGTTCCGCTGCCCTCCGCGTCCAAGACGCAGTCCAGCGTGAGCTCCCAAGCCCGGTCACCCGTCTCAGCGCAGGCCTCCGCGACAAAGTGACAGCCGCCCTGCGCCAGCAGCGTCCCGCGAAAATCCATCGGCGCCTGCAAGGGGTCCGTTTCTTTTCTGCCGCAGGCGCACAGCAGAAACAGCAGCATCATCGGTACGGCAAGGGTCCATGCAATTCGCCGCACAACAGCTTCCTCCTTCGGAGCATCGGTTACTTCAGAAAATGAGGCAGACAGGCAATCATATCCGTCGGCGTCATGCCGTACTCTCCCCAGACCTCGGCGCAGTAGTCCCCCACGGCGCCGTGCAGCCACGCAGCGGCGGCGGCGGCCTCGGCAGGGGCAAGTCCCTGCCCCAAGAGCGCAAGCAGCATTCCGGCCAGCACGTCGCCGCTGCCGCCGGTCGCCATACCGGGATTCCCGGTGGGGTTCAAATAGACCTGCTCGGGGCCGACAATCAGCGTCCGATGCCCCTTGAGCAGCACGGTCACGCCCCAAGCCCGCGCCAGCGCCTTCGCGCTCTCATAGCGGCGCTCCGGCGCGGGGTCGCCGCCCAGGCGTCGGAATTCACCGTCGTGGGGCGTCAGGATCACCGGGGATCTGGCCTGTCCCAACACATGTATATGCCCCTCTAACGCGTTTATGCCGTCAGCGTCTAGAATCACGGGACAGGCGGCACGGTTTAGAACGGCCTGAACCACGTCGAGCATCGCCGGGCCGCGGCCCAGTCCCGGACCCACCAAACAGGCGTCGCAGCCCTCCATCCGCTTCTCCAGCTCCGAAATGGCGCGGCTGTCCAGCCGTCCGGCATCGTCACAGGGCAGGGGGAACACCATCGGCTCATCCAGCTTCTGCGCGACGATCGAGTAGACCGCCTCGGGAACGCCGACAAAAATCAGCCCGGCCCCGGTGCGCAGCGCAGCGTTGGCCGCCAGCACCGGCGCGCCGGTAAAGCCCACGGAGCCGGCAACAGTCAGCACCCGCCCGAAATCACCCTTGTGGGCGTACCGGTCCCTGCGAGGAAGCAGACTGTCCACCAACGCCTCAGAGGTCACAATACAATGGTCCTTTTGAAGCTGCTGCATCCGCCGCAGCCCGGCATGAAGCTTCGTCAGCATGAAAACCCCTCCTTTTCCGATGCGCCGCTCTGGCGCTTCGCATCACGCACGAAAGCGGCCCGCATAGCCGCATCGTTTACATAACGCTTCAACCGCCTCCCCGCGCAGGAAGCCTGCATAGATGGCCCGTGCTCTGGGGCGATCCAAAATCTCGTCCAGCGCCTCGGTGAGCAAATTGCCCAGCGCCAAGTCCCCGTCATGATCGAGGCAGCAGGGCACCACCGTTCCGTCGCAGAGAACGCCGAGCTGGTCGCGCAGGCCATAGCAGCCGTGGCGGGCGTTTTCGTCCGCCGCCTCCGGGTCGGGCCAGTCAAAAATCTCCGCACGATCCAGATAGACCCGCTCTGCCAGCCGTTCACCGGTGCGGCTCGGCGTCCACGGGCGGGGAAACCGGGTTGCCAGCAGGTCGAGGATTTTGGCATTTTCCGCATTCCAGCCTGCTCGCGCCGCGCTGTCCCCATTCCAAAGGCGGAGATTCACCAGAATGCCCCGGGCTGCCGCACGCGCAGAAAAGGCAGCGCATAGGTTGGCATAATCTTCAACCCCCACGCCCTCATTGGCCTCAAAGGAGTGCAGCGAGAGGTTCACCTTGTGCAGCGAGGGGGCGGATAGAAGAATCGACTCCGCCTGCGCCAGAAGGGTTCCGTTTGTGGTCAGAATGACGCGAAAGCCCCGCTCCCCTGCCAGCGTCAGAAAGCGTTCCAGCTTTGGATGGAGCAGTGGCTCGCCCATCAGGTGAAAATAGAGATAGTCCGTCCACGGGCGAAGCTTCTCCAAAAGGCGCACAAAGTCGTCCTCCGCCAGAAACCGGGGTGCGCGCTTCGTTTTGGGGCAGAAGGCGCAGCTTCGGTTGCAGACGTTGGTGATCTCCAGATAGACCTTTTTGAATCTCATCCGTCCG
Organism: Oscillospiraceae bacterium; assembly: GCA_902767395.1. GTDB lineage: Bacteria > Bacillota > Clostridia > Oscillospirales > Oscillospiraceae > JAFRPC01. Next base: position 5,390 of record CACXHI010000119.1, on the reverse strand, counting down.
GATTACTTGATAATGATTGCCAGAAATGCCAGCACCTCGTCCGAGTCGTTGGCAATGCCGTGGGTGTGCCCACCGGTGCAGTACTCGGCGTCGCCGGGGCCAAGGAGGAAGTCCTGCCCGTCCTCGGTGACGGTGGCCTGCCCTTGCAGGATCACATAGGCCTCGCCCTCGGTGGTATGCGGATGGACGCCGATGGAGCTTCCGGGAGGCAGGGTGTTGACGGCAAAGAGCGTCGTCTTGTCGCACTCTGCGGTGGTGAAGATGTGGGTGGAGTCATAGCCGCCGCGTCCGCCCTTGACCTCAAACCGCGGCTCCACGGTCATTTCCTGTTTGCGTTTAATCATGTTGCACCTCTGATTCTTGATGTGTTATCCAGCGTCTTGCCGGATTAATTCCACGTTTTTTCCTTTAATAACCCGGCGATTGTTTGAACGTCCGGGAGTTTTTCAACGCCAAGCACTGCAGTCAGATCAAATATCCTGGTTCCCATCGAGGGGCCGGGCGATGTTTTTCTGAAATCCGTCTCATAGAACTGTTCAACAAAAAAGAACCGCTGTTTTTGTGAAAGAAGCTCGTAGCCATACTGCTTTCCGTCCTCGATGGCAAGCAGGATTTTAGCTTTTCGTTCCTCCGTCAGTTCTCCCAATTCTGAATGATAATGGATTCCCTGCGGAGTATCCTCTGTGGTAATCATTGCACAGAGCTTTCCAATGGCACGTACTGCCTTTTTTCGATACAGTCCAAGATATTTATGGGGTCGAAAATGCCGAAAGGCGTTGTCATAGTAGAGATTCTCTTTGATGTTGAACGCAATTGTATCTCCCGCCAACTGCATTCTCAAGTACTTCCACGCGTCATAGTTTGCGATCAGTCCGGCCTCATTGCAATAGTCACGGTAGTCGGCCAGAACCTCCTGCATTTCATAGTCCCGCTCGTCAATTACGTCCTGTACCGCTGAGGCAAGACGGTCAAAGGTGAGATTCAAATGACGGACAGGGTATTTCTGGCTGGCGTTGTACGTTTCCAGTTGATGTTCCGTCTCTGCTTTCTTGTTTGGATTCATCGGAACCGGCGCAAGGGTCATTAGCACCTTGTACCGTTCATCGTGGAAGGCGGCCAAGTGCCGCATCAATTGATCTGCATGAAACCAATCAGACCGTTTGGTTTCTATCACGAGCTTGAACGAAGGCTGGCTGATCTCCGCGTCTGGAACAGCGTCACCCCATTTTTTCTGCATTTCAAAAGCTGTCTCCGGCTCAAAGTCCGCGAACTGAAAAAACAGCTCTGACTTCAATAGATTGAAAAACTTTTGCGTGGAATACGAATATAAACGCGACAGCAACAGCATTGTATTCGCCGTTGCAACGTTTTCCTTCTCATAGTACCTCTGAAAATAGTGAACCTTCACAGTTCTCTTCCCTTCAAGATTTATGATCCTTTTATTTGCTCCAACCAGACCAGCAGCACCGCCACGTCGGCGGGGCTGACGCCGGAAATCCGGCTGGCCTGTCCGATGCTGACGGGACGAATCCTCGTCAGCTTCTCCCGTGCCTCGACCTTCAAGGCGGGGATGGCGGCGTAGTCAATCTCCGCCGGAATGCGGCGGTTCTCGGCCTTGCGGAACTCCTCGACCTGCCGCTCCTGTCTGGCAATGTAGCCCGCGTATTTGAGCTGAATCTCCACCTGCTCGGTCACAGCGGCAGGCAAAGCGGGCCGCTCGGGATCAAAAGCCGCTACGTCGTCATAGCTCAGCTCCGGGCGGCGGACAAGATCCGCCAACCGTGCGGAGGTATCCACCGGGGAGGATCCGTGCGCCGTCAGAAAGGCGTTCAGCGCCTCAGAGGCCGCCACGCCGGTATGCTCCAGCCGCCGGATCTCCTTTCGGGCGGCTTCATACTTCTCTTCCACCGCCCGCAGGCGCTCGTCCGAGATCAGACCGATCCGGTGGCCGATTGGCGTCAGGCGGGCATCGGCGTTGTCCTGCCGATGAAGCAGACGGTATTCGCTCCGAGAGGTCATAATGCGATAGGGTTCCTCGGTGCCCTTCGTCACCAGATCGTCAATCAGCGCGCCGATATAACCGTCGGAGCGCTTCAAAATCATAGGAGCCTCGCCCTTCAGCTTCAGCGCGGCGTTGACGCCTGCCACGAAGCCCTGCACCGCCGCCTCCTCGTAGCCCGAGGAGCCGTTAAACTGCCCCGCCCCGTAGAGTCCGGGAATCTTCTTGCTTTCCAGCGTCGGCAAGAGCTCGGTGGGGTCGATGCAGTCATATTCGATCGCGTAGGCCGGGCGCATCATCTCGGCCCGCTCCAAGCCGGGAACGGAATGCAGCATTTGAATCTGCACGTCCTCCGGCAGGGAGGAGGAAAAGCCCTGCAAATAGAGCTCCTCCGTCTCCAAGCCGGTCGGCTCGACAAAGAGCTGGTGGCGGGATTTGTCCGCAAAGCGGACAATCTTCGTCTCGATCGACGGGCAATAGCGCGGTCCGACCCCGGTGATCTGCCCGTCATAGATGGGGCTCCGATCCAGATTGGCGCGGATGATCGCGTGCGTCGTCTCGTTTGTATAGGTGAGCCAGCAGTTGGCCCGGTTCTCCGGGGGGGCCTCGGTGGAGAAGGAGAAGGGCTCCGGGCGCTCGTCTCCGGGCTGCAGCTCCATCCGCGACACGTCCACGCTGCGGGCGTTGACCCGCGGCGGCGTGCCGGTTTTGAAGCGGCGCAGGGACAGACCAAGCGCGCGCAGGCAGTCGGACAGCCCCACGGCGGCGTGCATCCCATCCGGGCCGGAAGAGATCGTCGTTTCTCCAATGATGACACTGCTGTCCAGAAAGGTTCCGGTGGCAAGAACCACAGCCTTCGCCGCATAATATGCGCCGAGCTGCGTGGTCAGACCGCAGACCGCGCCGTTCTCGGTCTGAATGGAAACCACGGTGGCCTGCTTGAGTTCCAAATGCTCCTGCGTTTCCAGCACGTGCTTCATGTATTCCTGATAGCGGCGGCGGTCGGCTTGCGCGCGCAGGGAATGGACGGCCGGGCCTTTGCCGCGGTTGAGCATCCGATATTGAATGCAGCAGTGATCCGCTGCAATCCCCATCTGCCCGCCCAGCGCATCCAACTCCCGCACGAGGTGGCCTTTCCCGGTTCCACCAATGGCGGGGTTGCAGGGCATATTGCCCACGGCGTCCAGATTGATCGTGAACACCACGGTTTTCAGGCCCAGCCGCGCGGCGGCAAGGGCTGCTTCGATCCCGGCGTGACCGGCTCCGATCACGGCAACTTCATAGGCTCCGGCATTGTAACTCATAGCTATGCTTCCTCTTGCATTTCTCGGAATTCCCCTTTATTATATCGAATCGAACCGGAATACGCAACGGGGAATTCAAAAAAAGCGTCCGTTTTCGGGAGCGACTTCCCTCGCCATACGCAAAAACGTCTGTTTTTCGTTGACTTTGCAGAGAAAACGTGATAAAATACGGGCTGTATAATTCCCTTGGGAGGTGCTTTATGGCGCTGCCGAATGAAGTCGAACGAATTTGCGGGGAAATCTTCCTGGATCAGGACGAAACCCTGCTTTGTGTTGCCGGTAAAAAACAACTCGACGCCTTTCTGAATTCCGGGAAGGCGGGCAAGGGCTTTGCCGTCCTGTCTGACCGGGCGATCTACTGCAAGGGCAAATATCGTGTCAGCCGAGATCGCCGTCATTATCACACAGAATCCACAAATTTCCGCATTGATCTGGAGGAGTTCGACGCTGTGAAATACTTGCAGCAGCGGAACCCCGTTTTGATTGCGCTGTCCTTTTTCTTCCTGCTCTTGGGACCGGTCCTTCTGCTTCTGGACAATCTGCTCGATTTTGGAACGTCCACCGTCCTGAACCTGACGCTTGACGCCGTGCTCTGTGTCCTGCTTGCCGGCGTGTTCTTCCTGCTCTACCTCATTCACAGCAGGAATCTTTTGGAGATGATTCACACCAATGGCAGCATGGGCCTCGACCGTCGCGGCCTGCCCGAAAAGGAAGAGCGCCTGTTGATTCGCTATCTGAATGCCTATCTGAACAACCGTTGACGGTCTTCCTACAGCAAAGCTCCGCCCGAGGCTTGGGCGGAGCTTTGCTGTAAAAACACCGTCGGCGCACGGGCCTTCAGCCTCGCGCGCGACAGACCGGACGCAGCGCCTTGAATGCCTGCTTCCAAGTGGAAGAAATTCGGAACGAATCGCAAATCTTTTGAATGGCTTTTCCGTTCACGTCGTAACGCAAGTTGTTGGAGGCCATCCAGCTGTGAACTGTCTCCGGCTCGACAACGGCAAGCTCCGCAATCAGCCACGCCTCCGCCATACGAACGTAGTAAGCCCCGTCGTTTTGCATCAATGGCAGCAGCTCCGCAGCGTGACCGCGCCCCAGCCGGGAGATAAACAACACGTACCCCCAGCGTCGAATCAACGCATCGCCACTTTTCAAATATCCTCTTGCATAAGCAAGCGCTTCGTCAAATGGTAAGTCCGCCACGAAGGAGATCAACTGATCCGTATGCCACCAATCCGAAAACAAAAGGTTTTCGTGGATAAACGCCATGCGTGAGCGCACGTCACAGATCTGTTTCAGGTTGACGTAATAATAAATCCGATGCAAGTCCTGTTCTACAAGAATCGAATCACGCAAATCAGACATATCCGCCTTCTCACGCACGAAGCGAGCAATCAGGCGATCCAACTCCGCCGTTTGATATCCAGCCGGGAGCGCATCCAACGCACGCCGAACGTCGGCCTTCGTCAGCTTCTGGCGAAAACAAGACGCCGTTCTCTGCTCTTTGCACAACACGACAGAAGACTGAAAAAACTTCTCCTGAAAATGAACTTGCTCCAGAATCTGCTCCACAGAAAGCCGCAGCCCGGTCGGAACAACGACCCATTTCGTCTCCACGTCGTCGGCACGGTGAATCACGGCAATTCGCTCGCCGGCGAAGGTCTCCACAGGTGTGTCCACCCCGAGCACATAGGCGTCCTGTTCCTCTCCATCCGGGGCAAGCAGCCCGGAAACAGAGCCGTAATTGACCGGATAGATTAAAGCCGGGAAATCGGGATGCGCACTGCCGAGGGGGCGGTCAATATGGACCGTGACGGTGCAAACTGGGAGCAACTCAAAATGCTTCTTCTCGTTCATAGCTTCAAATCCAAATACCTGCGATTGGTGGAAAAGCCCACCACCTCATAAAAAGCCAGAAAATCCTGACGAAACTCAAGCATATGCTAAGACAGTATGAGAAAACCGCGCTCCAAACGGAACGCGGTTTAAGTGTTGGCATCATCTATTTTCCCGGGCAGTCACCCGCCAAGTATCGTCGACGAACTTGAGCTTAACTTCTGTGTTCGGGATGGGAACAGGTGGACCCT
>CACXHI010000118.1 GCA_902767395.1 Oscillospiraceae bacterium | reverse complement strand
CTGACCGGCGGAGAAGTTGTTGCCGCGCTCCCGCACGGGCTCATCCAACCCCTTTTCCAGCCGATTGATGAAGGAATCTGCGTTGACGTACTTGCAGGCAGCCATGACCTCCTCGTCGCTGACGCCCTCCATCCGCAGCAGAAGATTGGAGCGGATGTCGCCGGAGAAGAGGAACACGTCCTGAAGCATTTGCCCGAAGTGACGGCGCAGGGAGGAAATCTTGATGGATTTGATGTCGCGTCCGTCGATCAGAATCTGCCCCTTCTGAATGTCGTAGTTGCGGCAGATTAGACTCAGAATCGTCGTCTTGCCGGAGCCGGTCGCGCCGACGAAGGCCACGGTCTGACCGGGCAGCACGTGGAAGGAAACGCCCTTGAGCACCCATTCGTCGGGCTTGTAGCGGAACCAAACGTCCCGGAATTCGATTTCCCCGCGAATCTCGTCCAGCTCCACGGCGTCCGGCTCGTCCACGACCTCGGGGACGATATCCAGCACGGAGAAAATCTTTTCCGCCGAGGCGAAGGAGCGCTGGAGCATATCAAACTGCTCCGCCAGCGTCTGAATCGGGTTGAAGAACTTGTTGATGTACATGTAGAAGCTGACGATCACGCCGGAGGTGATGGTCTGACCGAACCAGTTCAGGTTTTGAATACTGCCCTTGGCGCCAAAGTAGAATAGGCAGAGCACCGAGGAGATATAGAGCATATAGACCATGGGCCGGAAAATGCCGAAGACCAGCATTCTGGCCTGCTCGGCCTTTTTCAGCTCTGTACTCCGCGTCACGAAATCCGCCATCTTGCGATCCTCACGGTTAAAGCTCTGGATAATCTTGATGCCGGAGAGGTTCTCAGAGAGATAGGTGTTGATGGCGGTCGTCGCATCGTTGACTCTGCGGTGTACCTTGCGGGAGAACTTGCGGAAGATCACCGTAAAGAGCACCACGAAGGGGACGAAGCACAGGACCATCAGCGTCAGGGCGTAGTTCAGCAGCAGCATCGCGCCGAGCACACCGAGAATCACCAGCGCATTCTTGGCCAGATTGACCAGCACGTTGGTAAACATGAAGGAAATTGTGTTCGGATCGTTGCTGACGCGGGTCACAAGCTTGCCCACGGGGATATTGTTGAGCTGCTGGTGCGAGAGCTTTTCGATGTGGGTGAACACGTCTATGCGCATCTGGGAGAGAATTTTCTGACCAATCTTTTGCAGCAGCATCGCCTGTGCGTAGGTGGAGATCAGACTGACGACCAGAATGCCGGCGTAGATTGCCACGTAGGAAAAGAGCTTGGACAGGCGGAAGTCGTCCTTAATCATCTCTTCAATCCTGCCGATCAGCAGGGGGGAGAGGACGTCGTAGCCGATGGAGAAGAGCATTACGATAAAAACCAGCAGGAACTGCCCGCGGTAGGGCTTCGCATAGCGCAGCAGCCGCCGGGCAATCTCCCGGTCGTCCATGTTGCGCTCCCAGCCCATAGATTTCTTCTTGTCCTTTTCGAGCAGGAAGGCAATCAGGAAAATGATGGAAAACACGCCGATGATTGCGCCGACGATCAATACAGGAAGATATTCAGGCATGGTCCTTTCCTCCTTCCTCCTCTAACTTTTGCAGATCTACCATCTTGCGGTAGCCCGGACAGGTTTCGTACAGCTCCGCATGGGTTCCAACGGCTGTGATCCGTCCGTCCTCCAGATACAGGAGCTTGTCCATCTCCTGAATCGTGGAAATCCGGTGGGCAATGAGAATGGTGGTCTTGCCCCTGCGTGTTTTGCGCAGATTGGCGAGGATCGCCCGTTCGGTCTTGGTGTCTACAGCGGAAACGGAATCGTCCAGAATCAGGATTGGCGCCTGCTTCAACAGGGCGCGGGCAATGGAGATGCGCTGCTTCTGCCCGCCGGAGACGGTCACGCCGCGCTCTCCGAGCATGGTTTCATATCCCTGCTGGAATTCGCGGACGTTTTCATCCACGTCCGCCAGCACGGCAGCCTGCTCGACCTCCTCCTCGGTCCACTCGTCCGCCGCAAAGGCAATGTTGCGGGCGATGGTGTCGGAGAAGAGGTAGTTATCCTGAGGCACATAAGCGCAGCCCTCGCGCAGGGAGTGAATGGTGATCCGGTTCACGTCGTGTCCGTCCACGAATACGGTTCCGTCCGGGACGTTGTAGGTCCGCAGGATCAGATCGACCAGCGTGGTCTTGCCGCAGCCGGTCTTGCCGACCAGACCGACGTTCTCCCCCGGCTCGATGCGGAAGCTGACGTCCTTGAGTACGTCAAATTCGCCGTCCGGGTAGCGGAAGGTCAGGTGCTGGAACTCGATTGCGCCTTGGATTTTTTCCAGCGGAACCGCGTCCGGTGCGTCAACTACGTCGGGCTGGGCGTCCAGCAGGGCGCCGATGCGCTTGAGCGAGGCTCTGCCGCGGGAGGTCATGTCAATCATTTCCGAGACTGCCATGACCGGCCAGACGACGGCAGTGAAATAGCCGATGAACTCCACCAGCTGTCCGGCGTTGAAGACGCCCTTCCAGACCAAATAGCCGCCGTAGCCCAGAATGATGCAGATGACACTCTCCACAAACATCATCACCATCACCCGCAGCAGGACGGAGGCCTTCGTGTGCTCGATGTTGGCAACCTCGTTTTCCTCGTTGAGCTTGCGGAAGGCCAGAAGCTCCTTGGACTCCTTGACAAAGGCCTTAATGACGGCAATGCCGGAAAAGCTCTCCTGACTGAAATCGGACAGGCGGGAGAAGGCCTCCTGCCGGACGTCCCACTTTTTCATCATGTATCTGCCGACCACCGTGGCGGAGGCCAGCAGCAGCGCCGTGGGGATCAGGGAGAGCAGCGTCAGCAGGACGTTCATGCGGAACATCTTTGTCAACGACATGCCGGTTAAGATCAGCGCGTCGAAGAACATCATAATGCCCCACGCAAAGCACTCCATCACAGTGCTCAAGTCGTTGGTAAACAGGCTCATCAGACTGCCGACCTTGTGCTCCTGATAGTAGGTCTGGCTCAGGTGACGGGCGTTTCCGAACATCCGATTGCGAAGCTTTTCCTCCACGTTAAACGCCGTACCGAGGAACATGATTCGCCAGAGAAAACGGCCTGCCACAATGGACAGGATCACGACGATCATGGGCATGAGAACCTGTTCGAGCAGGAAGCCCATCGTAAATGGGACCTGCTCGCCGTCCACCAGTACCCAACCCTGGTTCAGACCGTTTACGACCATCTGGTAGAGATTGGGAACGATGAGCTGCAGGTAGTCCACAGCGGCCAGCGCAGCCAGACCCAGCAGCAGCCAGTGTGCATAACGCAAATAATACCGGTTGATATGCCGACCGAATATCATACGGCACCACTCCTATCTATGTATGATTTCACTTGGGGTTAATCCGTGTCGCAGGGGGGTTCGCGCAGTGTCAGAAGCTCGGACTGCGGGAGCGTCGGGTCATATTCGAGAATATCTCCCGGCTGACAGTTCAGGGCCTCGCAGATTGCAATCAGTGTCGAAAAGCGGATTGCGCAGATTTTGCCGGTTTTGATTTTGGAGAGGTTGACGTTAGCGATACCGACCTTGTCTGAAAGCTCCTTCAGCGTCATTTTTCTGTCTGCCATGACTCGGTCAAGACGAAGAATGATCTGTCCCATTTCACACCTCCAATCCGATGAGTATCATAAAAAAATTAATGATTAACATTAACTGCACTGGTATCATACATCATTCTATTGGCTTTGTCAAGAGCAAAAAAACGGGTCCGTGACGGAATGCTCCGGTCACAGACCCGTTTGCTTGTTGTTGCTTACAGCGCAGGCTTAAAGCCGTCCTTCAAACTGACGCTGCGGTTGAATACCAGATGGCCCTTCCGGCTGTCCTTGCTGTCGAGGCAGAAGTAGCCGAGTCGCATGAACTGGAAGTGTCCGGGAGGCACAACGTCCTCCAGAGAGGCCTCGACCTTGCAGCCCGTGAGGACCTCCAGCGAGTCGGGGTTCAGGCAGTCAATAAAATCCTTGTCCGCGCTGTCCGGCTCGGGATCGGAGAACAGATTGTCGTACAGCCGCACCTCGGCGTCCTTGGCGGTCAGGGCGTCTACCCAGTGAATCGTCGCGCCCTTGACTTTCCGTCCGTCGGCGGGGTTGCCGCCGCGGGAGTTGGGATCGTATTCGGCGTAAATCTCAGCCACGGAGCCGTCGGGATTCTTCTTGCATCCGGTGCAGGTGACGAGGTACGCGCCCTTCAGCCGCACCTCATTGCCGGGGTAGAGGCGCTTGTACTTGGGGATGGGGGCTTCGAGGAAGTCCTCGGCCTCAATCCAGACCTCGCGGGAGAAACTGACGGTTCTTACACCGTCCTCGGGGCGGTTGGGATTGTTCTCCACCTCAAATTCCTCGGTCTGACCCTCGGGGTAGTTGGTAATGATCAGCTTGACCGGGTGCAGGACTGCCATCACGCGCTGGGCGGTCTCGTTCAGATCCTCGCGCAGACAGTGCTCCAGGAAGGCATACTCCACCGTCGAGGGGTTCTTTGCCACGCCGATGCGCTCGCAGAAGTTCCGAATCGACTTGGGCGTGTAACCCCGGCGGCGCAGACCGCAGAGGGTGGGCATCCGGGGGTCGTCCCAGCCGGAGACCCGGCCTTCCTCCACCAGACGGCGGAGCTTGCGCTTGGACATGACCGT
>CACXHI010000117.1 GCA_902767395.1 Oscillospiraceae bacterium | reverse complement strand
TTGAAGCAGCCCTTGTCCATCCAGAATTGATAGATTCGGTCCTCGACCTGCTTCGGGTCGTAGGTCTTGGGGAGTTCTCTCGCCATCTTCATTCTCCTTTCGATAAAAAACCGCCCCGAGCGCAAGCTCAGGGCGGCATAAAGATACCGCGGTACCACCTGAATTCCCGGCATGGCCGGGCACTCTGCCTCTGTAACGGGAGGAACCCGTCCCGGACTACGATCTTCATCCGGGCCGCTCCGAAGCGACCTTCCGCTCTCGCCCGCAGGGGACTTGCACCAACCGTCCCTTCTCTGCGTGCAGGCAAAGCGCGTACTCCTCTTCATCCTTGCGTGTACCCCTGCATTTTACTGAAAAAAACCGCTTTTGTCAAGCTATTTTTCCGTTTCATTCCCCGCTTGCAAAAATAGTTCGTGACATTCGGACGATTATGGATTATAATAGACGGCGAACCAACGCTTTGCCGGTGGCATCCGGCGGGAAGGAGCGGAACATGAAACGGATTTTGTCTCTGCTGGTCTGCGCGGCGCTGCTGCTGGCCCTGACGGGCTGCGCGCGGGCCGCCGGCGGCGCTTACAAGCTGGACTATATCACAGCCGACGGGATGCGGATGTCCCCCGGAACCTATGGGATGAATATCTCCTTCGAGCTGGATGAGGAAGGGCGCGGAACCGCCACTTACGGCGGCTCCACCGTGGAGGTCGAATGGGAGGACGACGGCAGCACCGTGACCCTGACCGGCCCGAACGGCGTGCTGGAATTCTCCAAGAGCGGTAAGTCGCTGATTCTCCACAGCGAGGGAACCCTGCTGTTTTTCAATCCGGTTGAAGAAGACGAGGACTGACAGAATAAGCTCCACCCCGGACGGACTGCTGAGAGTCCGTCCGGGGTGGATTTCATAGGCTTATTCTCCGTTCTCCTGCCGGACGACCTTGCCCATATTCCAGAGGTTGGCAGCCTTTGCGGCAGCCTCCTCCCGCTGGGCACGGGTGCGGTACTCGAACGGCGCGGTCTGTGCGCCGCAGTCCATACAGACGGCGTAGATACACCAGCCGTTCTCCTCCTCGAGCAGGCCGGGACCGCCGCAGTGGGGACAGTCCTGAAGCACAAAGCGTTCATGCAGTTCCATTTGAAAAACCTTCCTTTCCGAATCGGCAGTTATCCGTTCTTTTTCAGCATCACGGCACGAAGCAGAAGCCCGACGCCAATCGCGGCGGGAACCAGCATCAGAAACATGTCCAGCAGGGAGCCGTGGAATGAAAGATGGGTTCCGAGGATCATGGACACAACCAGCATGGCAATCAGGATCAGCAGAGCGATTTTGGTTGCCTTGTGCCGCGTCGCCACAAGCAGAATCACATCCAGCAGCGTCAGCGCAATCAAAATCCCGCCCGTGGACACCTGCCCAAAGCGATAAAAGCCAAAGGAATAGATGCTGGTGCTCTTGAAGAACATGAAAACGCCGAAGGCAACCAACACCGTACCGATCAGGATCAGTCGTTCTCTCTTTGTCAGCATTGCGGTTCCTCCTCGTTCTGAGATTTTCCGCTATTATAGCACAGGAGAAAAGAGAATGCAAGCATGACAAACGGAAACTGCGTGGAACGGTTCCGTCTGCTTATACTGCTACTTCCCCGTTCGCGTCCATCTTCGGCAGGAGCAGGGACTCGGCGTGGCGTTCGGCGCACTTTTTCGCCATCAGAACCGCCTCCAGGATTGCCTGCCGCTTGTTCACGTCCAGCGGGTCCACTTCTGTCGGGGTTCCGCCGTTGATGACGCCGAATTCCAGAAGCTCCTTCAGGGCCGGACGCATCCATTTCGGCGCGTCCTTCAGGTGCTCGATTTGGGGGCCGAGGGCTGCGTCCAGCGCCTTTTGAATTCGGTGATTCAAGCCGTCGGTCAGTGCCGCCAGCGCCTCGCGCTGTTCCTGAACGAGCGTGGACAGATGGGCGACAGAATCCTGCTGCGCCGTCACCAGAGAGATCAGCGAAAGCACTTCATTCTGCCCCGCTTCGCTCCGCGCGGTCCACGCGGCGACAGCCTCCCGAATCGGAGCAACGGCCTGTGCAATCAGCGCGTTGCATTCCTCTTTTGTCATTTCGTTTTCCTCCATCTTTGATTTCACGTCGGCGCGGAAGCCGTCCATCGTATAGGGCAGGCCGAGGCCGTTCCAGACGGTTTCCGGGTCGCCGTGATTGGTCGCAATTCCCCGCTTTGCGCCCTCCCGGTGGGAGAGAATCACACCGTCCGCCAGCGGGTCTTTGCCATGAAACCGACACAGCGCCGCAAACAGCCCGACGGCGTTTTCATAAGTTGCCGTTACGAACGCCACCGCGGCGGCGCGTTCCTCTTCCGGAACCGAAAAGGCGGTTGCGTTTTTGTTATACCGAAGCTGCTTCGGCTCGCACATCTCGAAGCCAATGTAGTGATTGTTGGCGGGACTTCCCGCATGGGGCATTCGCTTGACCTTCCCCTTGGTTTCCAGACAGGGGGCCGTGACGTAGACCGCATCCGCGCCGATGAAGCCGTTGATTCCCGCGTTGGTGTGCGCTGCGCTGTCCCAACCGCGAATGAAAATTAGCGGATCGGGCTGATTGCAGCCGACACTGTGCAGGAAAAAGCCGTGGAAGTCGCCGCCCGTCAGATACCGCCCATCCGAAAAGTAGGGATTCTTGGTAATGTAGCGTTGAATCAGATTCATTCCCGATCACCGTCCCTGTCTGTGTCTGTGTCCCCATCCGGGATCGCATCCGCAAGCACGTCGCTCTTGTTCCGCAGCCAGTCGATCGCCTTGGTGACGAACTTCGGCAGCGGATAGATCAGACCGACGTTTTCTATAATGCTGATGACCTCCACCGAGAAGAAGGCCCACGCGGCCCCGTCGCGGAAATAGCTCTGCCCCGTCAGGCGGTCCAATTGATGAAATGCTACCACAGCAATCGCAACCAGAGACTTGCGCAGCAATCCCTTCAGCGCAGCCTTGCTCTCCAGCGCGCCGCCCGCGCTCTTTGGGCTTTTATGGAAGACGCCCGCCACGATCAGGCCGGAGGCATAGTCCAGCAGCATGGCAATACAGAGCGTCTCCATTGCGGTATCCCAGCCTCCGGTCAGAGCGCTGACAAGGCCGGCCACGACGCCCAGAATTGCAACTCGAACCGTCATTGCGCCCCCCGCGTTTCTTCGTCTTGGTTGTCCTCACCGAGGATGATTGCGGATTCTTCCAGCGTTATTTTCTCTTTCTGCAGTGTCAGCTCGACCTGTTCACGCGTCCAGTTCCCGCCTTCAAACCATTTCTTGATGTTCCTTACCAGCTTACGCATTTTCCCCGTCCTCCTCTTCGTCCATATCCGGCAAATCCACGTCGGCCATCACGGCTACGAAGGTCAAATCCGCCTGCGTCTGAATCAACTGCGCGCGAAGCCACGCGTTCTCCAGCTCCAAGCGGCGCAGCTTGTCACTTGCGTTCACGATCAGATTCATTTCAGTTCCTCCATTTGATTAAACAATGCAGCACGCCGGGGAGACCAAGTAACTGCGACTGGCATCGTTGCTGCTGAGATTGCCTGTGCCAGTGATATTATGCATCTTGCACGCATAACCGGCGTGCGGGGAACGAAGCCACCAATACTGCGTCGAGCCGTTCCTGTACTTGATACGGTTTGAGTCACTGCCTGTTCCTGCAGCCGCGAGGTCGGAATAGTTTGCATAATAGGGATAGGCCGCACCTTCCCCGCCCGCGACCTCGTTACCGCCGTAAACCTCCGAGCGAGAGAGCAGGAAAAACCTCTCGGTAGTAGACACGCTGCCGCCGCCGTCAGAAATGGTGTTGCGCGCGGTTTTCTTCGTGACCTCGCCGATTACGGACAGAAAATCCTCGTCCATTCCTTTCAAGAACCCGGCCACGTTGTCTTTCCAAGAGGGCGGTCTGTCGAACTTGGTCTGCGGAGTCCATACGCTTCCTGTGGCGGCAGAACTGTTGAGGTACTGTCTGATCGCAGATTCAGCGTAGTTGCTGCTTCCGATGAGACCTCTCTGCAAGCAGTTCGTGTTGCCGCTCACGGCGTTGTTGACATTTCCGAGGGAAGTACCCGCGGAGCCTTCGGTCACGGTCGCCGTTTCGATCTCGGTCGTGGAAGAAGCACTCGCAAAGGTCTGGACCGTACTGCCCGCAATGGTGACGTCGGAGGCAGTCATAAGAACGATCTGTCCCCCCGCCGGAACTTCCTGTGTCAAGGTGAATTGGAAAGTCTTGTTCACGTCACTGCTGACCCAAGTATGCTGTGTGACGGTGAAATTGTATGTTCCCACCGCCAGCCCTTCCTCGCAGTAGAACAGGGCTTCCCGCGCGTCAAACTGCAAGTTGGCAATACAGTCATGCAGTCCGATGGACAGCGCGTGTGTGTAGCTCCCGTCTGCCGGGGTGTCGCAGTCAATTCCAAGCACGTCCCACAGAAACGTGGTGGCTGTCGTGTGTACCGTGACGGTATCGTTTGCCGTCGGCGTTCCCGTGACCGTGATCCCGTAGTCCCCGAGCGTCACTGCCCGGCTTGCCCCGTTTTCGCCGCGCAGGGACCAGCTTGTACCGTCAAAGGCGAACACGTAGTTTGCCGTTTCCGGACGCCTGACTGCGCGCAGGAAGGCGTCCGCGTCCACCGCAGCGGCCGTAATTGCACCGGTTCCCTCTGCGGAGGCACTCGACAGCCGATTCACGCGAAGCTGATCTCCCACAGAGAGAATCCGATGCGCCTGACCGGCGCGGACAAAGTTTTGAATCGTGCGGAAGTCCGTGATCTCCCCGCTCGCGTCCTCACTGACCGCCCGCGCAATCAGCGAAAGCAGGCTGTTCGTCTCCTGTCCGATCTCCTGCTGTACCGCAGACCACGATTGGAGCGCGGTCATCAGCGCGCGGGGATCCGAAGCGGCGCTGCCGCCTCCGTGCTTGGAAATGATCGCCGTATTCAATAAATCCAATGCTTCTCCTCCTTTTTGTCATTTCCATGATTTGATCTTGCCGATCTCAAAGTGTTGACCTAATTATACCATAAAACCGCCTCCATTGCTTCCGCACTGTTTCCGCAGCTGTTCGGCCTGCTCAGGTACGGCCGAAATAGAGCCGCGCAATGGCATCCAAGGCCGCGTCGTAGATCTCATAAACTGCGGTTTTTTCGTAGCCCAGTTCCTCGCAGAGGTAT
>CACXHI010000116.1 GCA_902767395.1 Oscillospiraceae bacterium | reverse complement strand
GCCGTTTTCCGTTTAAAAAGGGGCTGTCGCAATTCTCACGTTTTGCGACAGCCCCTGTGCGATACGGGATGGCTCAGTCCTTGAACAGCAGGGCGAAGTAGTCCATGCCAAGAACGGAGTAGGAATAGTTCAGCTTGTTGCTGACGCTCTTGCGGATGCGGTCAAGATAATCCTGATCGACCTCGACGCCCTCGGCAGGGGTGAACTCACTGCCGCTGCTCTTGGAGGCGTTCCAGCTTCCCTTGTCGGTCTTCCAGCTGTGATCCGGCCAGAACACCAGCGGCTCCTGATCGGAGAACACGTCGCGGCCCACATAGAGGCGGGAGTCGTATTCCACGCCGAAGAGGTTCAGAAGGGTAGGAACAATGTCCAGACTGTAGGTGGGTGTGTTAATCTCCAGATTCTTATCCTCGAGACAGCCGCTCCACATAATCAGGGCATTGTGATCGCGCTGGAACACGTTCTCGACCTGAACGCCGTAGTATTCGGAGAGATAGTCCTGATCGTTCTTCCACGTATCGCTCTTTTCGAGGCAGTAGGGATAGTGATCCGCTGTCAGCACAACCAGTGTATCGTCGGCAATTCCGGCGGCCTCCAGCTGGTTGATCAGCGATTTCATGGCCAGCTCCACCTCCATGTTGCAGGCGTAGTAGGCCTTGACCGTCTCGGAATACGGCAGATTCTTGACGTCCTCCTGATGACGGGCCGACTGCGCGTTTCCGCCCCATGAATAAAGTCCGTGGCCTGAAACGGTCATATAGTAGACGCTGAACGGCTGCTGATTCACGTACTGCGGAACGGTAAAGTCGATCATCTCCAAGTCACTCGCGGGCCAAACCTTCGTTACGCCTTCCTCCATGCCGTTGCCCATGCCAATGAACTTTTCATAGCCCATATTCTGGTGGGTCTTGTCGCGGTCATAGTAGGTGTAGCTGTTGTTGTGGTAGGCGCGGGTGAAGTAGCCCAGCTTCTTGAGCTGATTGCCGATGGTCACGTCCATATTGCGCCCGATGGTGCTGGTAATGGATTTCACGCCGCGCGCAGGCTCCACGCCGGTCATCACCGAGAACTCACCGGACGAGGTGCTTCCGCCCCATGCGGGCTGATAGTAGTCGGTAAAGTGGATTCCCTTGGTCGCCATACGGTAGAGCGTCGGCGTCAGCTCTGGATCAATCAGCTCCGCCGAGAATGCCTCCGCGGTAATCAGAATCAGGTTTTTTCCCTTGAACATGCCCGTCATCTCATTGGTCGTGCTCGGCGTCAGTGTCCGGAGATACTTGGAAACCTGAACTGCCGTATCGGAGGAGGAACTGTCGATAATTCCGTCGAAGTCCAGATTCAGCATGTGATAGGTCGGTTCAGGAGGCGCTGCGGTCTCCGTGGTCTGCGGAACGGTGCTCCCGTTCGCATCGGTCTGCACAGGCGTATCGGAGGACTGGACGGGATTCTCGTCCGTGTTCTTGGGCGGGAGGGTGAAGCCGGTGTTGTCTTCAATTTCAAACTCACTCTCTCCGCCGCCGCGGAACATGTCCAGCGCATAGCCCATCGGAAGACCGAAGCCGCGAACCGCCCCGGTGAAGTCGTAGGACTTGCCCATCTTCTGCTTATCCGGCGAGATCACAGCGCCGAAGAAGAGGGCAACCAGAAAAAGCCCAATTCCGCCCATTGCCAGATAGCGCCGCACGCCTCTTGTCAGAATCCGAGGCAGGCGAAGGTAGCGGTTGGCAAGATACCAGCCGAGAATGGGCAGGGCAAACAGCAGAAGGCGCCAAAGATTCGAGAATACCAAGCCGAAGGTCCTGGCGGCAAAATCCGCCTCGCCCGCGTTGCCCGCGCCGGTGAAGATGCCCTCAAGCGTATAGAAATTCTTGAACGAATCGAGAATGAAATACTCCATCAAGAACAGAATCGCCCAGAGAATGACAATGACAAGCGCACAGATTTTCTGAACCTTCCGCCGTTTTCCAATCGTCCCCACCAAAGCGGTGATCAGGGCGAAGGAGACGGAGAACAGCACGAGCGTCAGAAAACGCCCGAAGGAAAAGCCGTCCTCGAAAATCGCTTCGCTAAAGACGTGAAAAAGGAACGTGTAGAACAGCATACTGACCAGAACCAGCACCCAAGGCGGCAGGGAGCCGACACGGCGCTTTGCTCGCGCCGCACCGCCGTTCGCACGGCCAGAGGACTGCGGCGCAGTCCGGCGAGCAGGTGCGCGGCGCTGCTGCGGAGCCGCGCCAGAACCGTCGCGCTTTTCAGCGACCGGTTTTTCGTCCTGATCCAAATACTGATTCAGATTCCATTCCAAGATAATCCCTCCTGTCGTACAAGTTCCGCCGATCCCGCCGTTTCTGTGGGATCGACCTGTCTTCTGTTGGGTGTGGTTTATCCGGCCTCGGAGACGTCGGGATGCTGATCCGGCACCTCCAGCCGACTGATATCCGCGCCGAGCGCGCGAAGCTTCTCGATCATACACTCGTAGCCGCGCTCGATGAAATGCACGTCCTCGACCGTGGTCGTCCCGTCGGCAGCAAGACCGGCAATCACCATGGCAGCACCGGCCCGGAGATCGCAGGCCTTCACCGCGCAACCGTGAAGCTGTTTCACGCCGTCAATCACCGCAACCTTGGTATCCACCTGAATGGAGGCGCCCATTCGGTTGAGCTCGGCGCAGTAGCGGAAGCGGGTGTCATAGATTCCCTCGGTGATGATGCTGATTCCCTCCGCCAGTGCCATGCAGACCGCGACCTGCGACTGCATATCCGTCGGAAATCCGGGGTACGGCATGGTTTTGACGTTTGCCCGGCGCAGAGGACCCGTGCGAACGACGCGAATCGCGTCCTCATACTCGGTCACCTCGACGCCCATCTCGCGCAGCTTGGCGGTGATGCACTCCATATGCTTTGGAATCACGTTCTGCACCAGCACGTCGCCGCCCACTGCGGCCGCGGCTGCCATATAGGTACCGGCCTCGATCTGGTCGGGGATGATCGAGTAGAACCCGCCGTGCAGGGACTTTACCCCGCGAACGCGAATCACGTCGGTGCCCGCGCCATAGACCTTGGCGCCCATCGCGTTCAGGAAGTTCGCCAAATCAACGATATGGGGCTCCTTCGCCGCGTTCTCGATCCACGTCGTGCCATTGGCAAGCACAGCGCCGATCATGATGTTCATGGTTGCGCCGACACTAACCACGTCCAAATTGACGCGAGCGCCCTGAAGGCCGGTCTCGGGTGCCTTTGCCACGATGCATCCGCTGACCAGCTCCACGTTCGCGCCGATGGCCTCAAAGCCCTTGATATGCTGGTCAATGGGCCGGGGGCCGAAGTTACAGCCGCCGGGCAGGGCAACCGTCGCATGACCGAAGCGGCCAAGCTGCGCTCCAATCAGATAGTAGGAGGCGCGAATGCGGCGAACCAGCTCGACCGGCGCAACGGAATCCCGGACATGGGTACAGTCGATCTCCAAGGTGTTGGCGCCGAGGCGGCGAATGTCCGCCCCCATCTCATCCAGAATCTGCAGCAGCAGACGAATATCCGAGATGTCAGGCACATTTTCAATGCGGCAGGTTCCCTTGACCAGCAGCGTCGCGGGCAAAATGCCGACTGCGGCATTCTTCGCACCGCTGATCAGAACCTTACCGTTCAGGGGCTCGCCCCCGTGAATCACATATTTGAGCATAACGATCAAAAACTCCTTTTGGAACGAAATCTGTCGAACCGGAAGAGAAAGAAAAAAACGAGCACATTTTAACTTTATTAGTGTATCATAAATTCCATGCCTTGTAAAGAAGAAATTCTCAGGCCTTTCGGATAATGGTTTTTCAGAATCCCTCCGCTTCCCTTCCCCCAGCCGAGAGAAAAGCCGTCTACGCGCACCAACGTCCAGCCCTTTGCCTGCGAGGGAAGCACCTGTCCGTTCAGATAGGACAGGCAGGCCGCGTCCTCGGCGGTCATCTCGTGGCAGGAGGCGGCGTCCTTGGCCCAGAGTGCAAGGGCATGGGCTGGCACAGCCAACTCCCGCCGCAGCTCGGCAAGCTCCAGACCGGGACGCAGAATCCTCAGCCCGCGCAGCGCCGGAAGTCCCGGCGGCGCAAGAAACACCCGATTCCCGAAGACGACCGGGACGCCCTCAGGGAGCGTCTGCCCCAGCTCCTGAAGCAGATGAAGCACCGGCGTTGGCATTGGAACAGGCTGCTCGCAGGGCAGCGTCTGTCCCGCACCGTCTTGCTGCTTGCGCAAGACGGCGGCAAAATGGCCCTCGCCGTGGAGCCGATGGGGCCAAAGGCGG
>CACXHI010000115.1 GCA_902767395.1 Oscillospiraceae bacterium | reverse complement strand
CGGCGTTATCGGCGCATGAGAGCAGACAAGCAGGGTGGCACCACGAATGGCTTTTCGTCCCTACACACGGGAAGGAAGGCTTTTTTTATACCGCCCGATTCCGCTTTGATCAACTCAAAAAGGAGCTGAACATCTATGCTGACCCAGGCCCCCAAGGGAACCCAGGACGTGCTGCCGTCGTCGAGCTACCGCTGGCAGTCGATCGAGGCCGTCATGCGCCGCGTGTGCGCCATGGCCGGCTATCGCGAGATCCGCACGCCCATGTTCGAGCACACCGAGCTGTTCCAGCGCGGCGTGGGCGATTCCACCGACGTCGTGCAGAAGGAGATGTACACTTTCAACGACAAGGGCAACCGCTCCATCACGCTGAAGCCCGAGGGCACCGCCGGCGCGGCGCGCGCCTTTATCGAGGCGCATCTCTTCGCCGATCCGCTGCCCTGCAAAATGTATTACGTTTCCTGCCCCGCCTTCCGCTATGAAAAGCCCCAGTCCGGCCGCCTGCGCCAGTTCCACCAGAACGGCATCGAGGTGTTCGGCGCGGCCGACGCGAGCGTGGACGCGGAGATCATCGCGCTGGCCATGGACGTGCTGCGCGGTTGCGGCATCGGCGATCTGCGGCTGGCCATCAATTCCATCGGCTGTCCGCACTGCCGCGCGCTCTATCTGGAGAAGCTCAGGGCGTATCTTCAGCCCAAAATAGGCGGCCTGTGCGAGACCTGCCGCGAGCGCTTCGAACGCAATCCCCTGCGCATCCTCGACTGCAAGATCGACGCTCCCGCGCTGACCGACGCGCCCGCCATGCTCGATTCGCTCTGCGACGACTGCCGCGGTCACTTTGAGAAGCTCAAGGGCTATCTGGACGCGCTGGGCATTTCCTACGAGATCGACCCGCGCATCGTCCGCGGCCTGGACTACTACACCAAGACGGTGTTCGAGATCATCACCGACACCGAAAACGGCCCGCTGACCGTATGCGGCGGCGGCCGCTACGACGGCCTCGTCGAGGAGCTGGGCGGCCCGGCCACCTGCGGCATTGGCTTCGGCATGGGCGTGGAGCGCATGATCATGGTTCAGGACGCGCGCGGCGTCGCCCCCAAGGCCCCCGCGCTGTACGACGCTTTCGTCTGCACGATGGGCGACGAGGCGCGCCTCGAGGGCATGAAGCTGGTGCGCGAGCTGCGCGAGGCCGGCGTAAAGGCCGATCTCGACCACGCCGCCCGCTCCCTCAAGGCGCAGTTCAAATACGCCGGCAAGATGGACGCGAAGTTCGTCCTGACGCTGGCCGGCAACGAGCTGGAAAAGGGCGTTGTGCGCGTCAAGGATATGGACGCGGGCACGGAATGTGAAATCGCCCGCGCGGACGCGGCTTCCTACATCAAGAACGTCATTAAGGACGGCGCGGCGCAGTAACCGCCCGCCCAAGGAGGATAAAGAGATATGTTTCAGTCCAGAACGCATACCTGCAACGAGCTGCGCCTCGGCGACGTCGGCAAGAAGGTGACCATCGTCGGCTGGATGGAGAACGTCCGCGAGGTGGGCAGCACGCTGGCCTTTGTGATCGTGCGCGATTTCTACGGCACCACGCAGGTGGTCGTGGAGAACAACGAAGAGTGCATGGCCGTGATCAACAGCCTGAACTGCGAATCGACCATCTCCGTCACCGGCACGGTACGCGAGCGCTCCAGCAAGAACCCCAAGCTCCCCACCGGCGAGATCGAGGTCGTGCCCGAGAAGATCGAGGTGCTGGGCCGCTGCATCTACAACGAGCTGCCCTTCGAGATCAACCGCTCCCGGGAGTCCGACGAGAACATCCGCCTCAAGTACCGCTATCTCGATCTTCGCAACCCCGCGGTCAAGAGCAAGATCGTACTGCGCAGCCAGATCGTCAGCGACCTGCGCCGCTCCATGACCGACCACGGGTTCCTGGAGATCACCACCCCCATACTCACCAGCTCCTCTCCCGAGGGGGCCCGCGACTACCTGGTGCCCTCCCGGCTCCATCCCGGCAAGTTCTACGCCCTGCCTCAGGCGCCCCAGCAGTTCAAGCAGCTGCTGATGACCTCCGGCTTCGACCGCTATTTCCAGATCGCCCCCTGCTTCCGCGACGAGGACGCCCGGGCCGACCGGTCTCCCGGCGAGTTCTACCAGCTGGATATGGAAATGGCCTTCGCCTCCCAGGAGGACGTGTTCGCCATCATCGAGGACGTGCTGCCCCCCATATTCGCCAAATACGGCAAATACCAGCGGGCCTCCCATTCTCCCTTTAGGCGCATCGCCTACAACGACGCCATGGAGACATACGGCTCCGACAAGCCCGACCTGCGCAACTGCCTGACTGTGAAGGACGTGACCGCCCTCACCCAGGGCTGCGGCTTTGCCCCCTTCGAGGGCAGCGTGGTCAAGGCCGTGGTGGCTCCCGCCTACGACAAGACCCGCAAGGTCATAGACGGCATCTGCAATGACGTGGAGGTCCAGACCGCCAACAAGGCCTACTGGTTCAAGGTCAATCCCGACGGCTCCTTCGCCGGCGGCATCGCCAAATTCCTGGGTGACCGTAAGGACGCCGTCACAGAGGCCCTGTCCCTCAAGGGCGGCGACTGCGTGTTCCTCTGCGCCGGCAAAAAGACCGCCGCCCAGAAGACCGCCGGTGCCATCCGCAACTTCGTGGGCAACAGCTCCGACGCCTACATGGATCGGGACTGCTACGAATTCTGCTGGATCGTGGACTTCCCCATGTACGAGATCGGCGAGGAGAGCGGCGAGCTGGAGTTCTGCCACAATCCCTTCTCCATGCCCCAGGGCGGCATAAAGGCCCTCTCGGAGCAGGATCCCCTCACCATCAACGCCTATCAGTACGACCTGGTGTGCAACGGCGTGGAGCTGTCCTCCGGCGCGGTCCGCAACCATGACCCCGAGATCATGATCAAGGCCTTCGAGCTGGTGGGCCTGGGCGAGGCCGACGTGAAGGCCAAGTTCCCCGCCATGTACAACGCCTTCTG
>CACXHI010000114.1 GCA_902767395.1 Oscillospiraceae bacterium | reverse complement strand
TTCATATTCCTCCTTAGCTCAGTCGGTAGAGCGACGGACTGTTAATCCGTGTGTCGTTGGTTCGAGTCCAACAGGGGGAGCCAAAAGCGTCCGGTTTCGACCGGACGCTTTTTTTCCGCAGCCGGATGGCTGTGGGCGGAATGAATTCACTGGAACTGTGATCCGGTTCGCTTGCCGGAATGCGGAAAAATCTACCGGGGAGGCAATCACATGAATGACGAGATCGAAATCATCGGCGCGGCCGAAAACAATCTGAAGCATATTGACGTGACGATCCCAAAGGGAAAGCTGGTTGTATTCGCCGGGGTTTCCGGCTCCGGAAAGAGCTCGCTGGCCTTCGACACCGTCGCCGTGGAATCCGAGCGGGAGTGGCAGCAGAGCTATCCGCTGTTTTTGCGGAATAAGATGCCGCACTATGATCGGCCAAAGGTGGATGAGATTCGCAACCTGACGCCCGCAATCGTCGTGGATCAGCATCCCATCGGGTCCACCTCCCGTTCTACCGTGGGCACGGCGGTGGACGTGGCGCCGCTGCTGCGCCTGCTCTTTTCCCGCGTGGGACAGCCCAGCGCGGGCGGCTCCATGGCCTACTCCTTCAACCACCCCGCCGGAATGTGCCCGGACTGCACCGGCCTCGGGGAGCAGATGGAGCTGATCAAGGAGAGCATGTTCGACCTGGATAAGACGCTGGCCGAGGGGGCGATCCGGTTCAGCCAGTTTTCCTCAGGCTGGCAGACGGTCTATTATCAGAACAACCCCCTGCTCGATCCCAACAAAAAGCTCCGGGATTTCACCGCGGAGGAATGGAAAACGCTGGAATATGGAAGTCCGGAACCGCTCATGGTGGAATTCAAGTGCAACAACGTCGGCCGCATGGACTATTTGCCCTATGAGGGGGTTTATCCGCGCTTTGAGCGCGTCTATATGAAGCGGGACATTACCAAGCTGAAAAAGAAGCTGCAAGACGAGATCCTGTCCCACGTTCGCCACGGCTTTTGCAAATCCTGCGGCGGCTCCGGGCTGAACCCCAAGGCGCTGGCCTCCAAAATCAACGGCAAGAATATCGTGGACTGCATGGATATGACCGCCGCCGACCTGCTTTCCTTTCTGAAAACCATCGACGATCCGCGCGGAAGCGCGCTCGCAAGGCAGATTTCCGCCTATTTGGAGCGCATGGTGGAGGTGGGCATCGGCTATCTTTCCCTTTCGCGCAAGACGGAGACCCTCTCCGGCGGCGAGGCCCAGCGCATCAAGATCGTGCGGAATCTGGGAGGATATCTCAACAATATCACCTATATTTTCGACGAGCCCACCGCGGGACTGCACCCGGCCGACGCCGAGCGCATCGGACGGCTGCTCTGCGAGCTGCGTGAGAAGCACAACAACGTTTTGGTGGTGGAGCACGCGCGGCAGATGATTGGGCTGGCTGATCATGTGATCGAGCTGGGGCCGGGCGCCGGCAGTCAGGGCGGCGAGCTGGTGTTCTCCGGCAGCTTGGCGGAGCTGATGGCCGCCGACACGCTGACGGCGCGGGCGATGAAGCAGAGCGTCACCGTCAATCCGAACCCGCTTCCGTGGACGGAGGGCTATCCGATCCATGACGCCTGCTGCCACAATCTCAAGCACGTCAACGTGACGATCCCCCGGGGCATTCTCACTGCGGTCACCGGCGTGGCGGGCAGCGGCAAGAGCTCTCTGATGCGCTATGCGTTCCCGGAAGCCTATCCGGACGCCATTGTGATCGACCAGAAGCCCATCGGCACCTCGATTCGTTCCACGCCCGCCACCTACACCGGCGTCATGGACGAGATTCGCAAGGTCTTTGCCAAGGCCAACGGCGTCGGCGCAAGTTGGTTTTCCTTCAACTCCGAGGGCGGCTGCCCGATCTGCAAGGGGACGGGGCAGATCAGCTACGAAATGGCCTTTGCCGAGCCGGTGACCGTGACCTGTGAGGAATGCGGCGGCCATCGCTACAATCCCACGGCCCTGTCCTATCGCTATCAGGGCAAGAATATCGAGGAGGTCATGGATCTGACCATCGCGGAGGCGGATGCCTTCTTTGACAACGCGAGAATCCGGAAACGGCTGCAAAGCATGATCGACGTCGGCTTGGAGTATCTCACCCTTGGGCAGCCGACAAGCACCCTCTCCGGCGGCGAGATTCAACGGGTCAAGCTGGCCAGCGAGCTGCACCGCGAGGGACAAATCTACGTTTTGGACGAGCCCAGCACCGGCCTGCACGTCAAGGACGTCGAAATGCTGCTTGCCCTGCTGCGGAAGCTGGTGAACCATGGAAACACCGTCGTCATGGTCGAGCAAAGCATGGAGCTGATTGCGCAGGCAGACTGGATCATCGACCTCGGGCCAGAGGGCGGC
This sequence comes from Oscillospiraceae bacterium, assembly GCA_902767395.1. GTDB lineage: Bacteria > Bacillota > Clostridia > Oscillospirales > Oscillospiraceae > JAFRPC01. The sequence goes on along the minus strand of CACXHI010000114.1, from coordinate 13,719 downwards.
TCCGGCGGCGGAACCGTCCTGTTCGAGGGCACCCCAGCCCAGCTTTTGGACTGCGCGGCCTCCAAAACCGGCCGCTTCCTGCGTGGAATGACAGAAGCCTGCGAGGCCTGATACGCATCTGAACGAGGCAAGGTGGGTTCACGTTGCCTTTCTAATGGCTGTTTTTGGTTTGATCTATTTCAAAAGCCTGCTATGTAGGGTAGGTTAGCTACATAGCAGGCTTAGTAATAATGCCGTTAATTCTTTTTCACAAAGACGAGCATGTTAAACTCGACGTATTCGTACATACTCCCAATTCCAAACAGTGCAAGCAATCCCGCCAAACAACCTTTGTTCTTGGTTACAGGAATTTGCTGAATACAAAGGAGTTCCCAACCGCCTACAGCTTCACGATCGATGATTGCGGCGTACTGTCTTACGGCGTCTTCGTAACTGTCCTTCTTTTTGATAGTAAGTCCAACAGGGCCAGCTATAGTTTTGTACTGCATTGTCATTTCTCCTTCAATTTAGAATACGGTAATTCTGACGGTATAAAAGCTCAAGTTACATCAAGTGACAGCATATTCATACACTGGCGTTTACGTTCTAAGGACGAATGCACATAGCGGTTCAATGTGATTTCAACAGAGTTGTGGCCTAAAATTTCTGACAGCGTTTTTACATCAAATCCCAGCTCAATGCAATTCGTGGCAAACATGTGACGCAGAGAATGGAAGGTGAGCGTTCTGAGTCCTGCCTTGAGAAGCAAAGCCTTGTAACGGTACTGCATAGTCCTCGGATCGGGAAGCGTTGCTTTGCCTGTAACGATAAAGGCATCGGGATTTGACGGCTTGAATGCTTGAAGCATACTGACGAGAAAGTCAGGGAGAGGTATCGTTCTCGTTGAAGTGCGGCTTTTGGGACTCGATACGATAAGCTCCGTTTTCTTTGCTTTCCCGCTGACACGAATACGCTGAACAGCACGCTCTATGCGGATTGTCTTAGCAAAAAAGTCAATATCAGGCCACTTCAAGCCACAAAGCTCCCCGATGCGCACCCCTGTGTAAATCGAGATCATAATCCCCAGCTTCGTCAGATCCATATTGTTGAGCAGGGCACGCTATGCAGGAATCAGGTGCTTCTCTACCTTGAATGCGTAATTTGCATAAGTCGAAGCCTTTGCTTTTCTGCCAGAAATGGATTTATTCTGGAAAGCGTCAAATGAGCAAGAAAGAGAGCCTGTCAAACGCAGGCTCTCTTTCTTGCTCATTTGACGCATACTTGCGGACGGGCTGTCAATCGGGATATAGTCTCTGAAACATGCAAGCTTCGTGTTACAGCGTGGAAAGATAGGACATAAAGGCAGCCTTATTTTCCAGCGCGGTGGTGGTGGGACGGCCCAGATCGGCGCGTGCGCCGAGGGCGGCCTTGACCTCGATCAGCGTCAGAGCGCCCGCCTGCTTGGCGTCCTCCAGCGCCTGCTCCAGCGCTGGGAAGCTGTCCACGCACGCGGCGCGGGGATAGCCGCAGGCCTTTGCCACCCCGACAAGGTCGATGCTTCCGGCAACGGTGGGCATCCCGCCCACGGTTTCGTGGGCGGCGTTGTTGATGACCACGTGGATCAGATTGTCGGGCCGGTAAGCGCCGAGCACCGCCATCGCGCCCATGTGCATCAAAACCGCGCCGTCGCCGTCGATGCACCAGACGCGCTGCCCGGGCAGATTCAGCGCGACCCCCAGCGCAATGGAGCTGCTGTGGCCCATGGAGCCGACGGTGAGGAAATCATACCGGTGGCTCTGCCCCGCGGCCTGCCGAAGCTCGAACAGCTCCCGGGAGGCCTTGCCCGTGGTGGAGACAATCGGATCGGTTCCGCTGGCGGCAAGCACCCGGCGGATGATCTCCTCCCGGGACATGGAGTTTTTGTTCCAGTAGGCCGTCGGCCCGTCATACTCTAAGGCGCCCTTGCGGACGACGAAGGCCACGTCTCGTCCCTGCGCCAGCAGCGGGCGGAAGCGCTCCATCGCGGCGGCAGCATCTTCCTCGGTGGTGTCCCTGCCGATGACGAAACTGGGAATCTCCATATCGTCGAGGAGCTTGACCGTGACCTTGCCCTGATAGACGTGCTGCGGCTCGTCGTGAACCCCCGGCTCCCCGCGCCAGCCGATGACGAAAATCATCGGAATCGCGTAGACCTCGGGGCTGAGCAGGGAAGCGGCGGGGTTAATGATGTTGCCCTCACCGGAGTTTTGCAGATAGACCACCGGAACCTTCCCCGTGGCGAGATGGTAGCCCGCCGCCAGCGCGGCGCAGTTGCCCTCGTTCGCGGCAATGACGTGGTGATGCGGGTCTGTGCCGTAGGTTTGCATCAGACAGTTGCACAGGGCCTTGAGCTGGGAATCCGGGACGCCGGTGTAGAACTCCGCGCCCATCAGCTTCATCAATGCTTCAACCTTCATTTGCCTGCCTCCTATAGCTCGTCGATCAGGGTAATAATCTGTTTGATGGGAAGCAGCCGGTCGTCCACTTCCTTTGCCCGGTGGAACCGCAGAATATCCTCGGCGGTTTTCTGCATGGCGGGGAAGGCGCTGCGCGTGAGCTGGTTGGCATAGATCACGATGTTGACCCCGTGCTCCGCCAGCTCCTCCTCGGTCACGGTGTTAAAACTGCTGGGAACGACGACGATCGGCGTCGTCCGATCCGTCTGACGGAAGCGGTCGCAGAATTCCAGAATCTCGGCGGGGTCCTTCTTCCGGCTGTGGATCATAATGCCGTCCGCGCCGGCGACGGTGAAGGCGGCTGCGCGCGCCAGCGCGTCGTCCATGCCGCGCTCCAGAATCAGAGATTCGATCCGCGCGATAATCATAAAATCGTCGGTGAGCTGGGCCTTCTTGCCGGCGGCAATCTTGGCGGAGAATTCCTCGATGCTCGCCTGCGTCTGGGCCACCTCGGTGCCGAAGAGACTGTTCTTTTTCAGACCCTTCTTATCCTCAATGATGACCGCGCTCACGCCCATCCGCTCAAGACTGCGAACCGTGTAGACGAAATGCTCCGTCAGACCGCCTGTGTCGCCGTCGAAGATAATCGGCTTCGTCGTGACCTCCATGATGTCGTCGATGGTGCGGAAGCGGCTGGTCATGTCCACCAGCTCAATGTCCGGCTTGCCCTTGGCGGTGCTGTCACAGAGACTGGACACCCACATGGCGTCAAACTGATCCAGCTTGCCCTCGTGGTCCACGACGGTTTTCTCCACAATCAGACCGGTGAGGCCGCTGTGCGCCTCCATCGCCTTGACGATGGGCGTCATGGTGATCAGCTGGCGCAGACGCTTTCTGCGGTATTCGGGCATGGCCAGCTTTTCCCGGAGCTGGAGGTCAATCTTGCGCACGGCCTCGTTGTAGGTGTAGGGAACGTCCACCAGTTGCCCGCCGTAGGACTCCAGAAGCTCCAGCAGGTGGGCGCGGATGGCCGCCTCGGGACCTTCCTTCCAGTTGTCGCCGTGGACGACGTAATCCGGGTGCAGACGCGCAATCACGTCGTCGTACATCATTTCCTCCTGAACCACGACCTCATCCACGCCGTCAAGAGAGGCGTAGAGGCGGATGCGCTCGTCCTGAGAAATGGTGGGGAATTTGTTGTAGCGGATCAGGGCCTGATCCGAGAGCGCGCCCACCACCACCTTGCCGCGCTTGTGGGCCTCTTCAATAATGTTCAGGTGCCCCTCATGGATCACGTCGGTGCAAAAGCAGGTATATACGGTTTTCATATTCTCTCCTCAATTCTGATAGATGACCGGAATTTGGACGCCCAGCTCCGTCAGGCCCTGACGGAAGACGCGGAAGAAGCTGCGCACGTCCGCCTCGTCGATTGCGCCGAGGGCGCACAGACGGAAGGTGTTGGCCGAGCTGATCTTGCCGGGATAGATCGTGAAGCCCCTCTCGTAGCAGTAGTCGTGAATGCGCTCGAAGCTCCAGTTGGGGTCGTCGGGATAGAGCGCCGAGGCGACCAGCCCCGAGCGCAGCTCCGGACGGATGACCTGCCGAAAGCCCAGCGCCGCCAGCCCGTCATTGATTGCGCAGAACACCCGCGTATGGCGAGCCCACTTGGCCTGCTCGCCCTCGGCCCAGTATTCGCGCAGGGCCTGCAGCGTGGCGTAAATCGTCTGCACCGGGGGCGTGAAGTGCATCTCGCCGGTGCGCTCGAAGTAGTCGTATTGCAGCCAGAGGTTACAATAGTAGGAGCGGATGGGATAAGTGGCGCTCTGCTCGATCACGGCCTTCCGCCCGATCACGAAGCTCAGCCCGGTGAAGGCCATCAGGCCCTTTTGCGCGCTGGCCATGCAAAAATCAACGTTGTCCTTCTCCACGTCGATCGGGCGCATGGCATAGGTGCTGGTGGTGTCCACGGTGAAGACGGCGCCGTAGCGATGCGCCAGCGCGCCGAGGGCACGGATGGGGTTGAGCAGGCCGGTTCCGGTTTCGTTGTGCGTGGTGTGGACGAGGGCGATATCCGGGTGTTCGCGGAGTGTCTTCTCCACCAGCTCCAGATCCGGCTGCTGATCGACGGGGAAGCGCAGGTCGATGTGGGGCAGACCGTAGGCCTGACAGATCTCAACGGCACGGGTGGAGTAAGCGCCGTTGTTGACCACGAGCACCTTCTTTCCGGCAGGGAGAAGGGAATTGAGACACACGTCGATGTTGATCGTCCCGCTGCCGCAGAACAGAACCGCCGTGTATGTGTCAAGATCGCCGTGGACGATCCGTACCAGATCCTCCCGCAGTCCCTTCATCAGACCGCCGAACTCCTTTTCTCTGGGGCAGATATCGGGAACCACCTGCGCATATTTGACCGTGTCGGTGGTGGTGGACGGGCCGGGGTTGAGTAAAACGTTTCGTTTGATGGCTTCCATTCGGAACCTCCTTCTGTTTTTCGGGAGAACAAAGCGTTCACACTTCTGTAAGATTTCGAGCGATTTGGAACAGCCCGAGCGGCCAGTTTTACAAAAAAGCGACAGAAAACAGCCTGTGTTCAAGGACAAACAGGCTTTTTCTGCGGCTGGAACAAAAATGCCGTGTTCAGATTATAACACAAGCAGCAGGCAAATGCAAGAAAAATCCGCGCCGTTTCAGTTTTTCTTCGCGTCAGAAAAACCGAATGAAAATGAAAAAAAAGTTGCAATCCGAACCTGTGATATGTATAATATATTTAATTTCTGCGAGAAAAGTAGAGAACTCTGTTTTGAGGTGTGAATTGAATGGACATTTTTGCAAAATGCGACAAGCCCTCGCCCGCGCAAGAGTTGATTGAGCGCGGTGTTTATCCTTACGGTCACGCGCTGGAATCCAGGCAGGACGTCGAGGTGATCATGGAGGGCAAGCGCCGGATCATGCTCGGCTCCAACAACTATTTGGGCCTCACGACCCATCCCGAAATTATCGAGGCCGGCATCCGCGCCTTTGAGCAGTACGGCTCCGGCTGCTCCGGCTCCCGCTTCCTGAACGGAACGCTGGAGATGCATCTGGAGCTGGAGGAGGAGCTCGCCAAATTCCTGCGCAAGGAAATGGTCATCACCTTCTCCACGGGCTTCCAGTCCAACCTTGGCATTCTCTCCGCCATCGTCGGCCCCCACGACTATGTGATCTGTGACCGGGAAAACCACGCCTCCATCTATGACGGCTGCAAGCTCAGCTATGGCAAGATGCTTCGCTTCCGTCACGCGGATATGGAGGATCTGGAGCGTCAGCTCCAGAAGGTTCCCGAGAATCGAGGCTGTCTGATCGTGACCGACGGCGTGTTTTCCATGGGCGGCGACATTGCCAAGCTGCCCGAGATCGTGAAGCTCGCCAAGCAGTATGGCGCCGGCGTGATGGTAGACGACGCCCACGGCCTCGGCGTCATCGGTGAGGGCGGACGCGGCACTGCCAGCTACTTCGGACTGGAGGACGAGGTCGATATCTACATGGGAACCTTCTCCAAGTCCCTTGCTTCGCTGGGCGGCTACTGCGCGACCTCGAAGCGCATCGGCTTCTATATCAAGCACGCGTCCCGGCCCTTTATTTTCTCCGCCTCCATCACACCCGCAAGCTGCGCCACCGCCCTTGCCGCGCTGCGCCATCTGGAGGCGCACCCGGAGCTGGTGGATCGGCTTCAGGAGAATTCCACCTACGCCCGCGCCTGCTTCCACAAGAAGGGCGTGCGCATCATCGAGGCGGAGACGCCCATCGTTCCCATTTATACCTACGAGGTGTACAACACCCTCGCCAAGGCCCGCGAGGCCTATGAGGCCGGCGTGTATGTGAATCCCGTGCTGCCGCCTGCCTGCGCCGAGGGCGAGTGCCTGCTGCGCACCAGCTATATGGCGACCCATACCAAGGCACTGATCGACGAGGCCACCGATATTCTTGCAAAGGTGTTGAAGCCCAATGCGTAGTTCTGTTGCCATTGTGACCGGCGGCAGCTCCGGCATCGGTCTGGCAGCCGCCCGTGCGCTGCGGGATCGGGGACTGACCGTGTTCGTGCTCTCCCGCCATCCCTTTACGGAAAAGGGCCTGCACCACCTGTGCGCCGACATTGCCGACGAGCGCCAATGCGCCGAGGCGGTGGAGGCGGTCCTGCGGAAGGCGGGGGACGTGGATCTGCTGGTCAACTGCGCGGGCTTCGGGATTTCCGGAGCCGTGGAGTTTACCACGCTGGCGGAGGCCAAAAAGCAGATGGAGGTCAACTTCTTCGGGACGGTCAATATGACGAAGGCAGTGCTCTCCTATATGCGTCAGCGGGGCAACGGGCATATCGTGAATATCAGCTCCGTGGCCGCGCCTGCCGCGATTCCGTTTCAGGCCTATTATTCCGCGACGAAGGCCGCCATCAATGCGTGGACAGCCGCCCTTGCCAACGAGGTGCGGCCCTACGGCGTGACCGTCACCGCCATTCAGCCCGGCGACATCAAAACCGGCTTTACCGCCGCGCGGGAGAAATCCGTCGCCGGCGACGAGGCCTACGGCGGACGCATCTCCAAGTCCGTTGCCAAGATGGAGCATGACGAGCAAACCGGCATGGACCCCGCCACGGCGGGCGCCTATATCGCAAAAATCGCGTTGAAGGAGCATCCAAAGCCGGTCTATACCATCGGCTTCAGCTATAAGGCGATCTGCGTCTTGCTCAAGCTTTTACCCTCCCGGCTGGCAAACTGGGCGATCGGAAAGCTGTACGCATAAACAAAGCTTCAGGCGCAGGTGACGATTGTCACCTGCTGCTTGTTTTGAGGAGAACCTATGCCGAACCTGTTTGACTATCTTCACTGGCGCGCCGACGTGCCGCTTTCGGCCTCGCCGTTCAACCATGTGGACAATCTGATTCTCTCCGAGCTGGTCTACACGGACTTTGCAGGCGTCGTCCCCAATGACGGCACAGCCCTTCCGCTGGATGAGGCACGCAAACGCTTCTACACGCTGCACAGTCGGGAGGAAATCGAGGCCCGCGCGGCCTACTCCTACACCGCCCGCGCCCCGTTTCTGATGGACGCCATGTGCGCGGGGGAACGCTTCCGGGCCCTGCGGCTGAGCGGCTATGAGGCCGTGACCGATAAGGACGAAACCGCCCAGTTCGCCGCTGTGACCTGTCTGCTGCCGGACGGGACGGCTTATGTGGCCTTCCGGGGCACGGACGGAACCGTTGTGGGCTGGAAGGAGGATCTGATCCTCTCCTATCGCAGCAATACGCTCGGACAGCTCCGCGCCGTGGACTACCTGACCCGCGTCGGCGCATTGACCGATTTGCCTCTGCGGGTGGGCGGGCATTCCAAGGGCGGAAATCTGGCCGTCTACGCCGCCGCGCATTGTGCGCCCGCGCTTCAGGAGCGCCTGCTGCGTGTCTGGTCGAACGACGGGCCGGGCTTCCGGGATGAGGTGCGTGTGCTGGAGGGCTACCGCCGCATTCAGGAGAAATGCGTCTCCATCATTCCGGATACCTCCGTGATCGGCCTGCTGCTGGAGTGCGACTGCGAGCGTCGGGTGGTGCGGAGCAGCGCCTCCGGTCTGGTGCAGCACGACGGCTTCCGCTGGGAGTGCGGCCCGGTGGATTTTGTCCCCGCTGAGCTGACGCGCACGGGGGCATATCTGGAAAAGACCGTGGACAACTGGGTTGCCCGGCAGGACGACGCCACGCTCCGCTCCCTTGTGGATTCCCTGTTTACCGTGATCGAGGCCACGGGGGAGGAGACCTTCCATTCGATGACCACCCGGAAGATGCGAAACGCGGAGCTGATGATGGCGGCCTTCCGCGCCCTGCCCCGCGAAAAGCAGCGCGAGCTGTTTGCGGCCACCGGAAAGCTCGTTACCACCGGCGGGAAGATGGCCAGACAGTGGATCAGCGACGAAGGATGATCCCGGCGGCTGGTCTGTATGCGGGAACCCTTGCGGTTGACTGCGCTTTTTGCGCTTGCGTTCATAGAACCCGCGCACGCTGCATATCCTTTCCAGAGGTGGTAGTATGCGTGTTCCGTTTCGCAGAGTTCGCCTGCGCGCCCGTCTGCTCCGACCGCGTGTATGGCTTCTGTTGCTGGCGCTTGTCCTTGCGCTGGTGCTGTACGTCCGCTTCGGCTGGCTCCCGACGGTGCGGGAGCTGGTGACAATGGAATTGGACAATGAAGTATCCAATCTGATCAACGACGCCGTAGATGCCTATCTGGAGCAGGGCCAACTGCGCTATGACGATCTTGTGCGGCTGGAACGAACCGCCGACGGCAGCGTGGCCGCGGCACAGATCGACTTGGCGGAGGTCAATCGGATGAAGTCCGTGATCCTGCGCGAGTTGGGCGACCGCCTCCCGGATCGGGTGCGGCAGAGCGTCCATGTGCCGCTGGGAAACGCCCTGCTCCCGGCCCTGCTTTCCGGGCGCGGCGGGAGCCTGCCCGTCCGGGTGGTCTCCCTGCGCTCGACCAATGCCGAGCTGGAAAGCGATCTGCGGCAGGCCGGAATCAACCAAAGTCTGCACCGCCTTGCGCTGCGGGTGGAGGTTGACATGCTGCTTCTGACACCTGCCGGACTGCTGTCCCGGCAGGTGTCCAGTACCGTACCGATTGCCCAAACGATTTTGCTGGGCGACGTCCCCAATATCATTTGCACAACAGGAGAATAAGTCATGGAACCGAAAGAGGAAGTCCTTCAACTGACCCAAACGCTCAACGAGGCCAATTATCGCTATTATGTCTTAGATGATCCGACCATGCAGGATTATGAATATGACCGCCTGCTCCGTCGTTTGGAGATTCTGGAGGCCGAGCACCCCGAACTGCTTGCCCCGGATTCTCCCACCCAGCGCGTGGGGGGCAAGGCGCTCAGCCAGTTTGAAAAGGTGGAGCACCCGGTCCCGCTGGAGAGCCTTCAGGACGTGTTCTCTCTGGAGGAGCTTGCGGAGTTCACCGCGCGCGTCCGCCAGACAATTGCCGCGCCGGAATACACTGTGGAGCCGAAGGTAGACGGCCTCTCGGTCGCACTCGAATACGTGGACGGCGTCTTCGTCCGGGGGGCGACGCGCGGGGACGGGCAGATCGGAGAGGACGTGACCGAGAATCTGCGCACCGTCCGCTCCATTCCGATGAAGCTCGAGCACGCCCCCCGCCGCCTGATCGTCCGGGGCGAGGTGTTCATGCCCAAGGCAGTGTTCGAGAAGCTGAACGAGGCACGGGAGGCAGCAGGGGAGCCCCTGTTTGCAAATCCCCGGAACGCGGCGGCGGGTTCGCTGCGCCAGCTCGATCCGAAGATCGCCGCCAAGCGGCAGTTGGATATTCTGGTGTTCAACCTCCAGCTCTGTGAGGGGCGCAGCTTTTCTACCCATTCTGAGACGCTGGACTATCTGCGCGACCTGAAATTCAAGGTCATTCCCTATGCTCTGTGTACGGAGCAGGCGCAGATCGACGCACAGATTGCCGCCGTGGACGAGAGCCGATACCACCTTTCCTATGAGATCGACGGAGCGGTGGTCAAGCTGAACGATCTGGACGGACGCGGACTGCTCGGCTCCACCGCGAAATTCCCGCGCTGGGCCGCCGCCTACAAGTACCCGCCGGAGATCAAGCAGACCGTCCTGCGTCAGATTGTTGTGCAGGTGGGGCGCACGGGCGTCCTGACGCCGAAGGCCGTGGTCGATCCCGTCCGTCTGGCGGGAACCACCGTGACCAACGCCACGCTCCACAATCAGGATTTCATCACCGAAAAGGACGTCCGCGTGGGAGATACCGTCCGCATCCGCAAGGCGGGGGAGATTATCCCCGAGATTCTGGGCATCGTGCCGGAAAAGCGCCCTGCGGATGCCGCGCCCTACTTTCTGCCCGCAGTCTGTCCGGTCTGCGGTGCGCCGGTGGAGCGGGATGAGGACGGGGCTGCCCTGCGCTGTACCGGCGCGGAATGCCCCGCCCAGCTCAGCCGAAATATCGCCCATTTCGTCTCCCGGGACGCAATGGACATAGACGGCCTCGGCAGCGCCATCGTAGATCAGCTCATTGCGGCCGGTCATATCCAGTCTCCGGCAGACCTCTATTTCCTGACGCTTGAGCAGGTTTCCTCGCTCTGGAAAAACGGGGACAAGGCCCCCAAGAAGCTCTTGGCTGCCATCGAGGCCAGCAAAGGAAACGATCTTTCCCGCCTGATCTACGCCCTTGGCATCCGGCAGGTCGGAGAAAAGGCGGGAAAGCTGCTGGCGCAGACCTTCGGCACGCTGGATGCGCTGATGGAGGCGGACGAGACACGATTGACCGAGGTGCCCGACATTGGCGCGATTACCGCGCAGAGCATCGTCTCGTGGTTCCGAAGCCCGCAGGCGCGGCACATGGTGGAGCGTCTGCGCGAGGCGGGAGTCAATTTTGCCTCCACCGTGGAGATTACTGACCGCCGCTTTGCGGGAAAAACCTTTGTGCTGACCGGCGCCCTGACCCGCTTTACCCGCGAGGAGGCGACGGAACGAATCGAGGGCTTCGGCGGCAAGGCCAGCGGCTCAGTTTCGAAAAAAACGAATTATGTCATCGCAGGGGAGAACGCCGGCTCCAAGCTTCGCAAAGCCAACGAACTTGGTATTCCCGTGCTGACCGAGGAAGAATTCCTGGCCATGCTCGAATAGAAAAACAACAAAACCCTGTGCGAGCGGCCTGGTCTATGGTGTAGCATTGATATCGTGGTGTAGGGACAAGCAGTGCTTGTCCGCATGTCTCGATACGTTCCAGCGCATCGTCTGTGTTTTTTCGCAGCAGTCACTCTCTCACAAAAAAGAAAAAAGGATAACCGAGGTCAACGTAAGATTCTTTACGAAGACCTCGGTTCGGTTTTCTCCTGTTATTTCAAAGGTGATGGTTGATTCGTGAGTCCAATTACATAATCTGCAGACAGATTGTAAAATCGGCATAGCGAGACTAAATCTTCAATTTTTAATTCAGCACGCCCAGTTTCAATATGGTTGTAGCCTTGCTGAGATTTCTGAATGATTTTGCCAATCTCTGCTTGGGTCAAGTCGCGGTCTTCTCGGAGTTGACGCAGCCTTTCCCGGTAATCCATAGTCAATGCCTCCTTCCGGTGTGTTGTAACAACATAGCACACTCAGAAATTGAGTATTGACTAATACTCAAAAATTGAGTACAATTTGAAAGGGGAAGTAGTCAGTCCATAAGTGAAAGCCCAAGACAGCCGTGTCTTTCAAATCAAGAAAGCAGAGAGGAGAGAGAAACAGTGAAAAAAACCAAAGCAAAGCAGATGAAAAGCAATGCAGCAAAAAGAGCAATTTGGGCGAACAGTCAGTTAAAAAACGATCTATTTGATTTCTTCTTAACCCTTATTCCAGTTTTTTGGAGCGTTATTGGAGCAATTGAGGAGTGGATTGAAGCAATAGAGAATTCAACCACGTCTAAAACAGTTCAGAATCTACAATGGGTAAAGATCGCTCTGTTTGGAGTATCATTTTTTGCGTTTACATGGATTGCTTGGAAAAAGCTTCGAAATTTGTTGAACAGAAAAAAGCTTCTCAGTCACGATTATCAAAAAGCACTTATTGTTGAGAGAATTGATAAGGCTGTCTTCGCCTCGCTTTGCGACGCAAATGGGACCAAAATAAGGAGCACACTCCGCTTTACATATGGGAACATTCACGACTGGAATCCAATCAACTATCGGAAAAACGTACTGGTTTATGATGTCCATGAGCATTTGCGAACGATTCTTCTAAATCTGAAAAATGTAATCATTCAAACGGATAAGGATCGTTTTCACGATGATAATGTCACAATTGATCTTGTGTGGTGTTATCCAAAAGAGAACGGATATAATGGATACCTTCCGTACAATGAAACCTGTCCAGAGGGAGATAGATCGAAGTTTCCGTGGAAGCTCATATCAACCGGGGACCGTTCGGCAAGCGCACATTCCATTCAAGAATGGCTAAAGAGTAAAGATTCCTTTTATGCGGCGGTCATTCAGAAGGGGTATTCCTGCTGCAACAAGAATGAAATCAGCGGACAGTATCACGCCGACACAAAAGATAAAGAGTATAATGAAGACATGGATCACATGGCTGGGTCAATAGCAGGTGTTGTCATTGATGTGAAAAACGACGAACCCTCCCGCGTCTTGGTTCGAGCGGTTTTAACCGTCAACACGTTTGGTGAGAATTTTTACGATGAAGCTTCCTGCAATGGACTTTCCAGAGAAGAATATGAGGAAATCCTGAAGCAGAGAATCATCATTGTCTATAAATCCCTTTTGGCAAGTGAAATGGTACAAATGTATTTGCGTCATTCCATCCGAGAGGATGGCAGATGCCCAATCACCGGCTCACTTCCCGAAGAGAGAAGGCAGACAGAGAGCAAGAATTGTTCCCCTGATAAGTGCAGCCCGAAGGAATGCGAGAGCCTTTCAGAGGAATTGGAGTCCTTCTCCGGTAAGCGTACGGAAGAGAAGTGATCACCCTGAAAAAGAACACAAGAAACAACAGCAGAAAAACAGTCGCCCTGTGCGCCAATTGTCGGCGCACAGGGCTTTGTTGTTGTTTCTTGAGAATCAGAACCCAGCCAGCAGCTTGTTCAGGGTGTCCTTGGCGTCACCGAGCAGCATGATGGTGTTCTCCTGCGTGTACAGGGGGTTCGGCACACCGGCGTAGCCGGGCTTGTCGTCATAGTTGCAGACGATGACGTGCTTGGCCTCACCTGCGTTCAGGACGGGCATTCCGTAGATTGGGGTGCCCTCGGCGGTGTTGGCGGCGGGGTTCACCACGTCGCTCGCGCCGATGATGATCGCCGCGTCGCAGTCCTTAAATTCGCCGTTGATGGCGTCCATCTCATAGAGCTGGTCGTAGGGGACGTCCACCTCGCAGAGCAGGACGTTCATGTGACCGGGCATCCGGCCTGCCACGGGATGAATGGCAAACTTGACCTCGCAGCCCTTGGCCTCCAGCTTGTCGGCCAGCTGCTTCACCAGGCGCTGGGCCTGGGCCAGAGCCATGCCGTAGCCGGGGACGATCATGACCTTTTTCGCGGAGGCCAGGATCGCGCCGGGGGTGACGGCGGGTTCGGGGGCGTCGGGGGCAGGGCCGATGTGGGCGTCGGCCCCTACGGGGGCGGCGGCGGTCGGGCCGATGTGGGCATCGGCCCCTACGGGAGTCTTCGGCGCCGCGGGAGTCTTCGGCGCCGCGGGAGCCTTCGGCGCTGCGGGGGCTTTGGGGGCGGGCTTGGCGGTGCCGCCCAGCAGGATGGCGCTGAGCTTCCGG